>NZ_VSMK01000625.1 GCF_011682075.1 Nitratidesulfovibrio liaohensis | reverse complement strand
ATCCAGCGCGCCTTGCAGGTGGCCCCGCTGGCCGGTCTGGCCCGCGCCATGGCCGCGCACCTGCCCGACTTCCAGCGGCGCGAGGGCAAACTGCCCCAGCCGCTCATCCCCCTGCACGCCCGCGACGTGCTGAACGGCGAGTTCGGCGTGTCCGAAGCCTTCTGCCGCATGGGCACGCGCCTAGCGCACATCCTTGTCGACGAATTTCAGGACACCAGCCGCGACCAGTGGGCCGCCATCGAGCCACTGGCCGTGGAATGCCTGTCGCGCGGCGGCGGGCTGACCTGGGTGGGCGACGTGAAGCAGGCCATCTACGGCTGGCGCGGCGGCGATTCCGCCCTGTTCGACGACATCCTGACGTCCCGGGCGCTCACCGCCATCGTGCCCGACCCGGAGCAGGAAACCCTGCCCCGCAACTGGCGCAGCCGCGCGGCCATCGTGCAGCACAACAACACCGTGTTCGCGCAACTGGACGACCCGTTGCGCGCACGGGGGGTGCTGTCGGCCATGCTGGGCGACAAGACACCAGACCACGTGCTGGACGAAGCCGCCGCCTCGGTGGCGCGGGCCTTTGCCGGGGCGGCGCAGGAGGTTCCGGACAGGGATTCTGCCCGGGGCGGGCTGGTGCGCATGGTGCCCGTGCACGGCGAGGACAACGGCGAGCTGCGCGACAAGGTGCGCCAACAGTTGCGCGCACTGTTCCTGAACGACCTGGCCGTCCGCCGCCCGTGGCGGGACGTGGCCGTGCTGGTGCGCAAGAACGACGAATCCGCGCTGGTGGCCTCGTGGCTCATGGACTGGGGCGTGCCGGTGGTGACCGAGAACAGCCTGCGCCTTGCCGACCATCCCCTTGTGACCCAGACCGTGGCCCTGCTGGCCTTTCTGGACTACCCGCCCAACGCGCTGGCCCTGTGGGAGGTGCTGACCGGCGAGGAGTTGTTCGGAGGGATCAGCGGCCTTTCCGACCGCGCGCTGCGCGACTGGCTGGCCGACCGCTGCGCCCGCCCCGCCGATGACCCGCGCGGCGGCAAGGGGC
>NZ_VSMK01000635.1 GCF_011682075.1 Nitratidesulfovibrio liaohensis | reverse complement strand
CCGAAGCTGGCGGGGGCGGCACGGGCACCATCCTGGGCGCACCCGGTGTCGCCACCCCGGTGACGCTGCCGCCTTCGTCCACCCCGCTGAAGGCCCGCACCAGCCCGGCTGCCGTGCGCGAAGGCGAACTGCGCGACGGCAAGTAGACACCGCGAGAAATTTCGGGCGCGTCACGCGTCGCGCCCGCCCATTGTCCGTTGGGGGCACCGCTGATGGAGTTCGCCGGGGGGCGGCCCATCGCAAGGAGTGAACACCATGTTCGAAACACGCAACACCATGCCACCGGCCCCGTCCGGCGGAACGCGCAGGGGGCTGCGCCACCTTCCGTCGTCGCGGGCGCTGGCCCAGCGCGGCCTGGCCGCACTGGAAGTGGCCCTGATGCTGCCGGTCATCGCGGCGCTGCTTTACGTGCTGGTGGAGGGCGGCAACACCATCCGCGCCTACTCCGCCCTGACCGAGGCCAGCCGCGCGGGCGCGCGCCACGTGGTCATGAACGACGACGTGGCGGGCGTGCAGCCCTTTGTCCGCTCGCTGGCCACCACGCTTGATCCCAATGCCCTGACGGCCACCGCCGTCAAGGACACGGGCAAGCAGATGGTCACGGTAACCGTGAAGTATGCCTACAAGTCGGTATTCACGAGCAATCCCTACAATGGAGACCCCAATGACGCGCTCTACACGTTTTCCGCAAGCACCAGCATGCCCACGCCGTAACGCGGCCCGGCCTGCCGGTTTCCGCGCCCTTGTGCGCGGCCTGTGGCGTGGCACGCGGGGTTCCATGGCCATGCTGATGGCCGTGCTGCTGCCCTTGGTGCTGGGCCTTGCCGGCCTTGGCATCGATTCGGGCATGCTCTACCTCGCGCACAACCGCCTGCAGGGCGCCGTGGATGCGGCGGCCCTGGCGGGCAGCCTGCAACTTCCCTACGACCCGCAACTGGACAAGGGGCTGGTGAAGGGCGCCGTGAACCAGTACATGGCCGCCAACTACCCCGCCGCCGTGCTGAAGGGCGTTTCCCCCGGCACCGAGGAACGCAGCGTCACCGTGAAGGCCGAGGCCACCGTGGACACCATCTTCATGGGTGCCCTGGGCATCGGGTCCAGCACGGTGCGCGCCCAGGCCACCGCCGGGTACAACAACCTGGAAGTGGTCTTCGTCATCGACAACACCGGCTCCATGAAGGGCACGGCCATCCAGCAGGCCAACGCGGCCGCCACCCAACTCGCCGAACTGATCATGCCCGACGGCATGGAAACCTCGGTCAAGGTGGGGCTGGTGCCCTTCCGGGGCAAGGTGCACATTCCCGCGGGTGTGGACGGCCTGGCCGACGGCTGCCGCAACGCCGACGGCACCCTGGCGCCCTCGTGGATACTGGAAGAGTACAAGCAGACCAAGTACCGTTACCCCACGGGTTCGTCACTCAACGTGCCCAAGGGCACCTGCGACAGCATTCCCCGCGTGCAGGCCCTGACCGGCAACCGCTCCACCATCGTCAACGCCATCGCCGAGCAGGACGCCCTGGGCGACGCCTCGGGCACCGTCATCTCCGAAGGCATCAAGTGGGGGCGCCATGTGCTCACCCCCGAGGCGCCGTTCACCCAGGGTTCGTCCAACAAGGACATGCGCAAGGTGATGATCGTGCTGACCGACGGCGACACCGAAGACGGCAAGTGCGGCGGCAACTACGCCCTGAACTACACGCCCAACGCCTACTGGACCAACGCCTACTACGGCATGTTCGACATGACCACCCACTGCGAGAACGGGGGCAAGCTGAACGCGGCCATGCTGAGCGAGGCGCAGATCGCCAAGGACAAGGGCATAGAGATCTTCGCCATCCGCTACGGCGATTCCGACTCCACGGACATCAGCCTGATGAAGGCCATCGCCTCCAGCAAGGCGGGCACCACCGACCACTACTACAACGCGCCCTCTGCCTACGACCTTGAAGAAATCTTCAAGAAGATCGGTCGGCAGCTTGGCTGGCGGTTGCTGCGCTAGCGCGGCAGGGAGGACACCATGCGTGCATGCCGCATATGGCCATTGCGTCTGTGGCGCGGTGAAGGCGGGGTCAGTTCGCTGGAGGTGGCGTTCATGCTGCCGGTGCTGCTGGCCATGCTCTTCGGCCTTGTGGAATTCGGCTACAACCTCTTTGCCCGCTCCACCGTGGAAAAGGCCGCGCAGGTGGGGGCGCGCTTCGCCATCACCGGCGAAGGCTTCGACACCGGCAACCGGGTGACGTTGATCAAGGACGCGGCCCGTCCGCTCACCCAGGTGCTGTCCGGCTCTTCGGGCACGGGCGTGACCATTCTGGTACGCAGCTATCCCAACGGCACCGGGGCCGCCGCCCTGGAAAACAGCGGCGGCGACCCCTGCCAGACGGTGGAGGTGCAGGTGGACTACCGCTACGCGCCGCTGACGCCGCTGGTGGGTTCGTTGCTGCCGCCGCAGATTACCGTCACCGGGCGCGAACGCATGGTCAACGAGCCCTGGGCCATCTGCAAATGACCCGTCACCTGGGGCTTGCGCTGCACTGCGTGCCCGAGGCGCACGACGTCGTCGCCGGTTCCGGCTGGCCGGGAGAGTCCGCATCCGGGCTTTCCGGCCTGTCGGAACCGGGGGCGCGGGGGGCACGGCACGCCGGGCCTTCCGTGGCGGAAGCGACCATTCCGGAACCGTTCGCGCCAGAACCGACCGACCCGAAACCGTCGGGTACAAAACCGTCCGATCCGGTCCCCATGCCGATACACTGCGGGCCACCCCGGTTTGCGGGCGTGGCCCGTTCTGCTATCATGCGGAGCACGGCGGCCCCCGACCATCCGCTGGACAGTCGGGCAGCCAGTCCGGCGGCTGGCCCGATGCCCAGCCAGCCGGGCATGCCAGCGGCCATGCCGGGCATGCTGGCACCGGAATGGCCCGCACCCACGCATGCTCCGGTCCGGCGCTCCGCCGCCCTTGCGCTGCTTGCGGAAGCCGTACACGGCATTCACCCGGTTGCCCACTGGTCCGCCACTCACCGGCCCGCTGCCCACTGGCCCGCTACCCACAGGGAAGCCATGTCCGCATCCTCGCCGCCCCCATCCCTCCGCACGTCCGGCCACACGTCCGGACAGGACGCCACGGCGGCGCGCCCGGCGCGGCTGAGCCTGCTCATCGTCTCCGAGTCCGAGGAATTCGCGCGCGGCCTGGTGACGCGGCTTGCGGCCTGCGGGCTCGAGCCTTCGTACATGCTGGCAGAAACGCCGTCCGAGCTTTCGCGCCTGATCACCGAAGAGCCATGGGACATGGTGGTGGCCGAATCCGAGGCCCCCGGCATGACCTGGCAGGAAGTGCTGATGCTGGTACGCGGGGTGCGCGAGGACGTGCCCTTCGTGCTGGTGGCCCCCACCGCCGACGAAGGGCTGGCCCTGGAGGCCATGCGCGAAGGCGCCGACGAGGTGCTGTGCGCCGACGACTGGCACCTTGGTCCGGCCTTCATGCGCCTGGTGCGCGAGGCGGAGCGGCGGCGCACCCTTTCCGTGCACTGGCGCGAGATAAACCGCGACGCCCGCCAGTGGCGCGGCATGGTGGAAAGCACCGTGCTCGGCATCTTCCGCTGCCGCCCCTGGGGCGAACTGATCAGCGCCAACCCCGCCTTTGCCGACATGTTCGGCTACCCCTCGCCCGATGCGCTGTTCGCGGCCATCCGGTCCGGCGGCGCCGCCGGTGTCGCCCCCGGCGCCACCATGCCCGACGGCTGGCTGCCGGGCGGCTTTCTGGACCGGGGCACCCTGGACCGCATGCTGAACACCCTGCGCGACGAAGGCGAGGTGCGGGACTTCGAAACCACGGCCCGACGGGCCGACGGTTCCACCTTCTGGATTTCGGTGAACGCCCGCGTGCAGCGCGGCACCACCGGCGAAATTTCCGGCATTGAAGGCACGGTGGAAGATATCGACCGCCGCAAGGCCGTGGAAAACATGATCATCCGCGCCAAGCAGGAATGGGAGAAAACCTTCGACAGCGTGCCCGACATCATCATGATCATGGATGCGGACCAGCGGGTACGGCGCAGCAACATGGCCTTGGGCAGGCTGTTGGGCCTGCACCCCAAGGATCTGGTGGGCCGCCACTGCAACGACGTGCTGGGCGCGTCCGTCATGGCCGGCGACGTATGCGCGGCCATCCGGGCCATGCCGTGGGGCGAAAGCCGCACCGAGGAATTGTACCTGCCCAGCCTTGGCGGACACTTTCTGGTCACCCTGTCGCCCTTCCTTGCCGAAGGCCAGTTCGACGGGGAACCGGGCCGCGAAGGGGCCGCCCCCGGCACGGTGCTGGTGGCCCACGACATCAGCAGCCGCAAGCAACTGGAAGCCCGGCTGCGCCAGGCCCAGAAGATGGAGGCCATCGGCACGCTGGCCGGTGGCATCGCCCACGATTTCAACAACATCCTTGGCGTGATGATGGGCTACACGGAAATGAGCCTGGACCAGACCGAAGACGGTGACGCCCAGCACCGCCGTCTGACCGAGGTGCTGGCCGCCGGACGCCGGGCACGCGATCTGATCCGCCAGATACTCACTTTCAGCAGGCAGGAGGAACCCTCGCGCCTGCCGCTGCCGCCGCTGTCGCCCATCAAGGAAACTGTGCGCCTGTTGCGGGCCACCCTGCCCGCCAATGTGGACATCCGTCTGGACCTGGCCGATACCGGCCCGCTGCTGGCCAACCTGAGCCAGTTGCAGCAGGTGATCATGAACCTGTGCGGCAACGCCGCCCACGCCATGAAGGAACATGGCGGCGTGCTGCATCTTTCGCTGGATGCGGTGGATCTGGACGAGGACGAGGCCGCCGCCCGTTCGCTGCCCGCCCCCGGCGGCTACGCCCGGCTGCGCGTGCGCGACACGGGGCACGGCATCCCCGCCGACATCCTGGAGAACATCTTCGACCCGTTCTTCACCACCAAAAAGCCGGACGAAGGCACGGGCATGGGCCTTGCGCTGGTGCACGGCATCGTCACCGCCCACGGCGGAGCCGTTACGGTGCAGTCCACCGTGGGCGTGGGCACGGAGTTCGAGGTGCTGCTGCCCCTGGCCCCGCAGGCGGGCGAAGAAGCCGCCACCGGGGCGGATTCGGCCCACAGCGGAAGCGGCCTTGCGTTGGTGGTGGACGACGAGGCACCGCTGGCCGCCATCATGGGGGCCATGCTGGAAAAGCTGGGCTACCGCGTGGTGGTCACCGCAAATCCCCTTGATGCCTTGGACCGCTTTCGGGCGGATCCGACAAACTGGCGGCTGGTGGTGACCGACCAGACCATGCCCGGCATGACAGGCACCGAACTGACACGCCAGGTGCGCGCCCTGCGGCCCGACCTGCCGGTGGTGCTGTGTTCCGGCTTCAGCGAAGGGTTGGGGCACGACGCGGCCATGGAAGCCGGAGTCAGCGTGATGCTGGCCAAGCCCCTGCTGCGGGCCGACCTTGCCGCCGCCCTGTCCGAACTGGGGCTGGAAAACGGGAAGAAGTAACCTGGCGGCGATTCCGTCGTGCATGAATATGAAACGGGCCTTGCCGGAACACCGACAAGGCCCGTGAACATTTTGGCGGGCGTATCCTGCCGCCTGCCGTCCCCCCCCCTACCGCGCAGGGCCCCCGCGTACCACGCCCGCTTCGCGCAGCAACTCCAGCAGTGCCTGCACCATCAGGTCCGCGCCGTGGGGGCGCGTGTCCTTTCTTCCCGGCTCCCACGGCCCCTCATCGAGCCCCAATGCGAAAAGCAGTTCCGGGCCGGTAAGCCCCTTGGGATTGCAGGCCATTACGCCCAGCAGCGCCTCGCGCAGCAGATCCAGTCCGGCGCGAGCCTTGCGCTGTGTCCCTTCGGGCACGGCAATGCGCTTGTCCCCGGACTGCGCGGAAGCAGTGCACGGCACCTCGCCACTATCCACCCCCGCAGGCGTATCCGTGGTTCCGCCAGCCTGCGGCGCATCCGCATCCACCAAGCCGGACAACAGGGCCGCCAAGCGCTCTGCCTGGCGGGCGGTCAGCCCTTCGGCCAGCACCACCGGGCGTGCGCCGGACAGCGGCAGCGGGTGGACAGCCCCGGACGGAAAGGCATCCGTGAAGGACGCGCCGACCGTGCTGACCGATGCGGTGGAGCCCTGTGGCGGTTCTCCATCATCCTGCCCGGCACCCTGACAGCGTTCGGGCCGTACCCGCACCAGCCGCAGCCGTTCGCCGCGCGTTCCCAGCGCGGCATGCACGCAATACCGTTTCTCGTCCATGTATCCCCCAGGATACGGATCGACTCCGTGTATGTGTGCTTCATACCACCGCGCCGCCACGCGGCCTTGCATTCCCGCCTTACAGCCGCTCGCGGTCCAACGCGCGACAGTTGATGGCTTCCGCCAGGTGTGTCACCCGGATGGGGCCTGCATCGATGACAGCAGGCTCCACTGAGCCCACACCATCGTGCCCGAATTGCTGCCACGTCGCTTGCCCGGCGGTCAATGCCCGCTCCGCATGCTCCAGGTCCGCGATGGTTCGCGCAATGCGCAGGATGCGCGTGTACGCCCGCGCCGACAGGGCCAGGGCGCGCACGGCACCTTCCAGGAAGGCGTGCTCGTCAGGGCCGAGGGCGCAGTGCTGTTCCAGAAGCTTGCCGGTCAGGTTCGCGTTGGTGCGGCATGGGGTGCCCGCATAGCGCGCCGCCTGCACGGCCCGCGCCCCCTCGATGCGAGCCCGCATCTCGGCGGAGGTGCTGCCCGTCATGCCGCCGCGCAGATCCTCGTAGGGCACGGCGGGCACCTCCACATGCAGGTCGATGCGGTCCAGCAGCGGACCGGAAAGACGCGCCCGATACCGCTGCACCGCCGGGCCGAGACATGTGCAGGTATGCCTGTCGTCGGTGCGGTAGCCGCAGGGGCAGGGATTCATGGCGGCCACCAGCATGCTGTCCGCCGGATAGGTCAGCGAGACGGCGGCGCGGGCGATGGTCACCACGCCGTCTTCCAGCGGCTGGCGCATCACTTCCAGCGCGGTCTTCCGGAATTCCGGCAATTCATCCAGAAACAGCACCCCGCGATGCGCCAGCGAAATCTCGCCAGGGCGGGGGTTGGCCCCGCCGCCCACCAGCCCGTAGTCGGACACGGTATGGTGCGGCGCGCGAAAGGGGCGGCGGGTGATCAGCCCCTGCCCGTCCAGTTGGCCCGCCACGCTGTAGATGGTGGTCACCTCCAGCGCCTCCTCGAAGGAAAGCGGCGGCAGCACCGTGGGAATGCGCTGGGCCAGCATGGTCTTGCCGCTGCCCGGAGGGCCGATGAACAGCAGGTTGTGCGCGCCCGCCGCCGCGATCTCGATGGCCCGCTTGGCGTGCTCCTGCCCCTTCACCTCGGCGAAGTCCACGGGCCAGTCCGGGCCGCGTTCCCACATGGCGCGCCCGCCGGAAGGCACGGCGGATATGTCCGCCTGTCCGGCCAGAAAGGCCGCGGCCTCGCCCAGCGAACGCACAGGGTACACCGGCAGCCCTTCCACCACGGCGGCCTCGGCGGCGTTGTCCGCCGCCACCAGCATGCCCCGCGCCCCTTCGGCACGGGCGCGCACGGCCACGGGCAGCACGCCCGGCACGGGCTTCAGTTCGCCGGTCAGGGAAAGCTCGCCCAGCATGAACCACCCGTCCGTGCTGCCCTGGGGCAGTATCTCGGCGGCGGCCAAAAGGCCGATGGCAAGGGGCAGGTCGAAGCCGCTGCCGCTCTTGCGACGGTCGGCGGGGGCGAGATTGACGGTGATGCGGGCGGGGGGCAGGCGCAGGTTGCAGGCGCGCATGGCGGCAAACACGCGTTCGCGCGATTCGCGCAGCGCCCCCTCGGCCAGGCCCACCATGACGAAGGCGGGCATGCCCTGCCGGGCAAGGTCCACCTCCAGGTCCACCCGGAAGGCGTCCACCCCGTGCAGGGCGGCACAGGCCACGCGAACGATCATTGAGCCCCCTGCGCGAAAGGAATGAGGAGCGGGCGGAGCGGAAGCGGCAGGAACGACAGGCGTGCCAGACGCAACAGGACTCGTCAGGATCCGGCAGGGCGCGACAAGTGTCGCAAGGTTCGCCAGAACCCTGCGGGGCGCGGCAGGCACCAATCAGGCCCGGCTGGCGCCCGGTCGGCCAACGACTGGCCAGCGACTGGCCAACAACCGGGTTGTGCTGCAAGGTCACAGCATGCGCCCTGCGATACCGCACAACCACTAAAGCAAAACGTCCCGTCCCGCAACGGCGCGCGGGACGGGACGGATATGGTGCCAATGCGAAACGGGCGGAATGCGCTGCCCTGAAGAGACGGACAGACCGGGCGACCAGGCCGTATCACCACAGCGGCACGCAAGGCGCCCTGCGGGATCAGTGCAAAACCGTGCCGATGCGATCCCAGCGCACGTTGCCAAGCCCTTCCCACGACCAGTAGATGACCCAGGCCTTGCCCCGGATGGCCCCGCGCGGGACAAATCCCCAGAAGCGGGAATCCTGCGAATCGTCGCGGTTGTCGCCCATGGCGAAGTAGTGCCCTTCGGGCACGGTGACCGGGCCGAAGTTGTCGCGCACGGGCATGACGATGCCCGGCTGCGAATGGCGGATGTACGCTTCCTGCACTGCTTCGCCGTTGCGGTACAGCTGCTTGTTGCGCACTTCTATCACGTCGCCGGGCTGTCCCACGATGCGCTTGATGTAGTCGATGGACGGATCGCCGGGGTACTCGAACACGATGATGTCGCCGCGCTGCGGGTCGCCCACGGGCACCACCACCTTGTGGGTGAAGGGCAGCTTGACCCCGTAGCTGAACTTGTTGACCAGCAGATGGTCTCCGATCTGCAGCGTTTCGAGCATGGAACCGGAAGGAATCTTGTACGCCTGCACCACGAAGGTGCGGATGAGCATGGCCAGCGCAAAGGCGACGACAAGCGCCTCCACGTATTCCAACAGCAGGCTTTTCTGTTGCATGCGGGTGCCTCCGCGTCCTGTCGCGCCGGTGCGCGGGGACGGGGATTTGCGGTTCATCGAAAACCCGCCAAAGGCTGACGCCCAAGGCGGGGCCGGTGCGCGCCTCCGCTGGTGCGGTGGCCGCAGGGGCATGCCCTGCGCCGCGCCCCGCATGGTGGGAAATGCCGGGAACGGCGCGCTGAAACCGCCGGGCTGCGGCGCATCATGCGCCTGCCGCCCGGCATTGTTCACATTCGCTTTTCAAACCACCCCGCACACGTCTTGCGCTGCGCGGGGCTCATTCCCCCGCCCCACCCACCGCAATTTCGCGGCAGGGGTTGCCAGGGCTTAGCTCACTTCTTCACTCAACGCACACGCCCGTAGCGGTGCGCGGGGGCAGCAAGGCCAACTGCCGTCTCCCGATAATTTCGCGGCAGGGGCGGCAAGGACAAGGAAAACGGTGGGGTCCGCGAGGGGAGCGTACTCTTTGGTACGTGACCCGAGCGGCGCCACCGTTGACGCCGCCATTGCCGCCCCTGACGCGAAATTATTCGTCGCCCACCTGAAGGGCGGCAAGGAACGCCTCCTGCGGCAACTCCACGTTGCCCATGCGCTTCATGCGCTTCTTGCCTTCCTTCTGCTTTTCCAAAAGCTTGCGCTTGCGGGTAATGTCGCCGCCGTAGCACTTGGCGGTCACGTTCTTGCGCAGCGCGGAAATGGATTCGCGGGCGATGATCTTCTGCCCGATGGCCGCCTGGATGGCCACCTCGAACATCTGGCGCGGGATGGTGCGCTTCAGCTTCAGCGCCAGCGCGCGGCCATAGTGATAGGCCTTGTCGCGGTGCACGATGACGGCCAGCGCGTCCACGGCCTCGGCGTTGATCAGGATGTCCAGCTTCACCAGGGCCGACTGCCGGTAGTCGATGAACTCGTAGTCCATCGAGGCATAGCCCTTGGTGCCCGACTTCAGCCGGTCGAAGAAATCGAACACGATTTCGGCGAACGGCAGTTCGTAGGTGATGACCACGCGGTTGGAGGCGATGTACCCCATGTTCTTCTGGATGCCGCGCTTTTCCTCGCACAGCTTCAGCACGTTGCCCACGTAGTCGTTGGGCACGTGAATGTCCATGCGCACGTAGGGTTCGTACAGCGCGGCGATCTTGGTGGGGTCGGGGAGCTTGGAGGGGTTGTCGATATCGCTCTTCTTCCCGTCCACGGTATCGATCTTGTAGATCACCGAGGGGGCGGTGGCGATGAGCTCCACCTGAAATTCGCGCTCCAGCCGCTCCTGGATGATCTCCATGTGCAGCAGGCCAAGGAACCCGCAACGGTAGCCGAAGCCGAGCGCCTGCGAGGTTTCCGGCTCGTACGAGAACGCGGCGTCGTTGAGCTGCAACTTTTCCAGTGCGTACTTGAGCTGTTCGTAGTCGGCGGAATCGGTGGGGTACAGCCCGCAGAACACCATGGGCTGCACTTCCTTGAAGCCTTCCACGGGTATTTCGGCGGGGCGGTCCACATGGGTGATGGTGTCGCCCACCTTGGCGTCGCCCAGTTCCTTGATGTTGGCGCACAGAAAGCCCACTTCGCCCGCGCCAAGCTCTGTCATGTCCACGATTTCGGGCGAGAACACGCCAAGGCGGATCACTTCGTAGCTGCGTTCGGTGGCGAACAGCTTGATGCGGTCGCCCTTGCGCAGCACGCCGTCCACGATGCGGAACAGCACCACCACGCCCTGGTACGAATCGTACCAGGAGTCGAAAATGAGGGCCTTCAGGGGGGCGTTCAGGTTGCCTTCGGGCGCGGGCAGGCGCTCGACGATGGCTTCCAGCACCTTGTCCACGTTCAGGCCGGTCTTGGCGCTGACGGCCACGGCGTCGGAGCAGTCGAGGCCGATGCTTTCCTCGATCTCGTGCTTCACGCGGTCGGCGTCGGCGCTGGGCAGGTCCACCTTGTTCAGGACCGGGATGACTTCCAGGTTGTGGTCCAGCGCAAGGTACACGTTGGCCAGGGTCTGGGCTTCCACGCCCTGCGAGGCGTCCACCACCAGCAATGCCCCTTCGCACGCGGCAAGCGACCGCGAGACCTCGTAGTTGAAGTCCACGTGGCCGGGCGTGTCGATGAGGTTCAGCACGTACTTGCGGCCATCCTTGGCCGTGTACGGAATGCGCACCGACTGGGCCTTGATGGTGATGCCGCGCTCGCGCTCAAGGTCCATGCGGTCCAGATACTGGTCGCGCTTTTCGCGGTCGCTGACCAGCCCGGTAACCTCAAGGATACGGTCGGCCAGGGTGGATTTGCCATGGTCGATGTGCGCGATGATGCTGAAATTGCGGATGTGTTCCTGTCTGGGCATAGCGTGGGTGCCACCGTGCGGCGGCGCGCCTCCTGAAAATGTAGCGGCATGGGATGGGTACGGGCGCGTTGACGCCGTGCGCGCCGACCGGCCACGGGGTGGCGCCTCGGCCCGGCGCGCGTCGCCGTACCATTGGAATCGGTTTTCATACTGCATTCGGGGGCGGAAGTCCAACCGCCCCGCAGGGCACGGTGCGGGCGGCATCACGATGGGGAGCAAGCCCGCCGGAGCGACGCCGGTGAACCAGATCGCGCCTGGGCGGGGCGAACGCACACAGGGACAGAGCAGGCGCGGTCAGGTGGGCACTGGCGCAAACAGGCCCGTGCAACGCCGTCTCTGATGGCCCGACCACCACGCCGCGCGGCTGTCCGCCACACTGTCCAAAAATCGGACAGCCATGGTCCGGTTTGCACATGCTGCACAAAGAACCGTCCAGAAATCATACACCATGTCGGTGACCGTTGACCGCGCCGTGGCGGGCACACCGTGCGCCATGCCATGTGCCGCAACGCATTGTGGCCCCATGCCCCTGCCATACGCGCCATGGCACGCCCCTTGCCTTATGTGCAGCACACACCCGGAAACGGAAACCACATGCAGGAGCATTTCATGAAGATCACCCGCATTCTCCCCGCCGCGCTTGCCGTCCTTGCCGTCCTGGCCATCACCGCAGGCTCGGCCCTGGCGGCGGGCAGCACCGGTGGCCACGATACCCACGCCGCGCCCCCGGCAGCCTCCACCCCGGCGGACAAGGCCCCCGGCGACGCCCAGTCCGCCCCCATGCAGGGCTGCGGCTGCTGCCAGATGATGAAGGACGGGCACGGCAATATGGGGAACATGGACGCCAAGCCGGGCGGTGCCGGGCACATGATGCAGGACATGGACGGCAAGGCGCAGGTCCGCCACAGCTAGGGCGGCAAGACGCGCCACTGGACCATGCAACCGGACTGACCCGCTTGGGCGGATTGGCCTGACTGACCCGATTGGCCTGACTGGCCGAAAAACCGGTCGGACCCGCCCAGGCTTCCCACGGCAGACATCAGGATTCCCCCGTGGGGCCGACACCTCCTCCTCGCCGGCCCCACGGTTCCGCCTCGCGGCGTACGCGCCCCCTTCACCGGGGGCGCGTTGCGTTGCGTGGTCACGCCATGCACACCCGCATGCCCGCTGTCGCTGCTTCATCAATGCTCCTGACGTTGCAACGATCCTGCACAACTGCTCCGCTACGCCCATCCCTTAGGACGACTGACAAAAATTCATACAGCTGTTTCAATGTTTGACAGTCATACAACAGCGATCTGTCCAAAAGGTATCCGCCAGAACAGCAACCATCACACACCGAAACAGCACAACATCGCCAATTTCATGCAATTACTCCTTTGGCACACCGTTTGCCATACAGAATGCATCATCCGGCAACGGAAATCACTCACAGGAGTTCATCATGAAGATTACCCGCATCCTTCCCGCCGCATTGGCCCTGGTGGCCATTACCGCCGGAGCCGCACTGGCCGCGCAGAACGTTTCCTCCACCTCCATGGGCATGCAGTCCTGCTCCGGCTCCGCCACCATGCAGGCTCGCCACGCGACCATGGCCGCCAACATGGGTCAAATGTTGCAGAATGGCCGCCACATGATGGGGAACGGCCAGCACATGGTGCAGAATGGCGGTCAGCACAGGATGCCCGGTTCCGTGTCCGCATCCTCCACTGGCCAGCCCCGTGCGCAGGTACCGGCTTCCGACGCCATGCTCGGCCTGAATCCGGGCAGGTAAACCGAACGTCGACGATGCGGCCCGCACTGCCGTTTGCAGCCGCATCGTTCGCCGCCATGATGGCGGTTTTCCCGCACGCGCCCCCTTCACCGGGGGCGCGTTGCGTTGCGCGGTCAGGCCGGTGCCTGCGCGGACAATGCCTGCCGTCCCCAATGCTCCGGCCCGACACGCGACCGTCATGCACCAGTCCGCCGCAAGCCATTGCCCACCGTCAGCCAACGGTGGTACAAGCAGACTCAAGGTGTGCGACCTTTCGAGCCTTGCCCCCCTCGGTCCATCTGCCGTTCCGCCTCTCGCCCTTTCGGCCATTCCTGATACCCGCCAATCCGAGCAACCCGACCATTCCCGACAGCCCCGCACCTGCCGTCCGCCCCCGTGCCCCCGCGCCCGCGCCGGGCCGGGAGCCACTCCACCCCGCCCCAGCCGC
>NZ_VSMK01000623.1 GCF_011682075.1 Nitratidesulfovibrio liaohensis | reverse complement strand
GGCATGCGGCCCCAGCACGTCACACGGTCCGTCCGGCCCCGGCACGTCCGGGGTGCCGGGGGGGCCGTCCGCATGCCGCCCGCCATGGGGGCCGCCGGGGTACAGCACGATGGAGCCGGTGGTCTCGCAACCGGGAAAGCATTCGTTCAGGCGGTTCAGGGCGCGCAGGAAGGTGGTCTTGCCCGAGCCGGAGCGGCCCAGCAGCACGGTGACCCCGGCGCGGGGCAGATCCAGCGAGGCGTCCTTTACCGCCGGGCGACCATGGAAGGACACGCACAACCCGGTTACCCGCAGGCCCGGCTCGGGATCGCGTATGTTCAGTTCCATGCATCCTCTCCCTTGTGGCGCCGCGCCATCACCCGCTGCAAGGCCCCGGCCCCCAGCATCATGGAGCCGGAAAGGACCAGCAGCACCAGCGCCGCGCCAAAGCCGCGCGCCAGTTCGTCCTCGGTCTGGTACTGGGCGGCGGTGTAGTAGATGGTGAAGGGCAGGGCCTCGAACTTGGCCAGCAGCCCGGCGGGCAGCCCGGCGTTGGCCACCACCCCGGTGAGCAGGATCACCGCCGTGTCTTCCGCCGCGCGGCCCATGACCAGCATGACCCCGCCCAGGATGCCGCGCCCGGCCTCCGGCAGCAACACCCGGAACACGGTCTGCTCGCGGGTCAGCCCAAGGGCCGCCCCGGTCAGCCGCAAGCCGTGGGGCAGCGATTCCAGCGCGGCACGGGTGGACACCACCAGCGGGGGCAGCACCAGCAGGGCCAGGCACCCCGCGGCCAGCAGCAGGCAGGTGTTGGCCTGCGGCACGAAGGTGCGGCGCAGCACGAGGATGAGCGTGAACCCGAACAGCCCCATGACGATGGACGGCACCCCGGCCAGCAGTTCCACGGCCAGCCCCAGGTGGCGGCGGGCGCGCGGCCCCGCGTATTCGGCAAGGTAGATGCCGCAGCCCACGCCCGGCCCCAGCACCAGCAGGGTGGCCAGCCCCACAAGGTACAGGCTGCCCGCGCAGGCGGGCCATATGCCGTCCCACACCGGGCGCAGCCCGG
>NZ_VSMK01000622.1 GCF_011682075.1 Nitratidesulfovibrio liaohensis | reverse complement strand
ATCGCCCGCGCCGCATCCAGGCCCGGCCACCTGCTTTCGCTGCGCCACGCGCCGTCGCCGCTGGGCTTTCCCTCGCAGCTTTCGCTGGCCGCCGCCCATGTCGCGGACATCCCGTCATCCAGCACAGGCAGCACGGGCAGCACAGGCAGCACAGGCAGCACGGGCAGCACGGGCACGGGCAGCACGGGCACGGGGTGGGATGGTGCCGACCGCAACGGAGGGCCCCGCGTGCTGCTGTTCGGCGAATCCTTCCCGCCCGACCAGGGAGGGACGGCCCCCCGTACTGAAAAATCGGCAAAGCCCCCCCGCCCTGAAAAAACGGAGATGGCCCGCCACCTGGAAGAACTGGGCGCGGCCCTTGCGCAGTCGGGATATGCCCCGCACGTGGTGACCGGGGCACGCCCGGATCACGCGGAACCTGCCCCGCAGGACATCGCCGTCACCGAAACCGGACTATGGGCCACCCCCGGCCTGCCCGACCTGTACCGACTGGACCGGCTGGCCGAAAGCGGCATCACCCGCGCCGCCCTTCTCGCGGGCCCTCCCGGCGCGTGGCTGCTGCCCGCATGCAGGCTGCTGCGCAAGCACGACGTGCGCACCGTGCTGCTGCCCTCCATCAGCGCAGCCGACCTTGCCACGGTCCGGCAGGGCGGCGACCTGCCCTACCTGCGCTTTGCGCTGGCCTGCGCGGACGAGGTGGTCCGGGGTTCCGAATCGGGCTGCGACGCGCAGGTGCTGCACCTCATGGGTGCAACCAGCCATTTCGTACCGCGCGCCGTTCTGCCCGCGCCCGCGCCCGGCGACTTCCGGCGGCAGCACGGCCTTGCGCCGGATATCCCGCTGCTGGTCGCCGTGTCCGACTTCCTGCCGGAGAGCGCCCTGCCCGATTTGCTCGATATGCTGAGCAGGCTGGCGCACGACAACGGGCAGTGGCAACTGGCCATCATCGGCGGCGTGCCCAACCGCGCCACTGCCGACCCGCGCATGCACCTGCTGGGGCCGCTGCCCCGCCCGCAGGTGCAGTCCGCCCTGCGTGACGCCGACATCCTGCT
>NZ_VSMK01000621.1 GCF_011682075.1 Nitratidesulfovibrio liaohensis | reverse complement strand
CCTTCGCGGTTCATGCGGCCTCGCGCGTCGTTGGCGGCGGCTGCCGATGCAGAAGACGCGGGCGCGGCGCCGGTCAGGCCCACGGCACGGGCGATGTCCGCCGCCAGGGGCTGGGAGTCGGCATCCTGGCCGGATTGCCCGGATTGAAAGGCTTGTGCGGTTTGCGTGGCGGCGTCCGCCTGCGTGCTGGACGGGGTAACGGCCACGCCAGACACGCCAGATACGGCAGACACGGAGGTCGGGGCGGCAGCGGTGGCGAAGGGCCATGGCTGTTCCAGGGCAAAGGCCACCAGCAGCGCCACCTTGATGGCGGCGGCGGTGAGCAGCCAGCGGCAGAGCCTAGAAAGACGGAGGCTCGAAGCGAAGCGTTGCGGTTTCGTCATAGGTACGCTGTTCGCGGAGGAGTTCGTCGTGCGCATGGCGGGCCGCCTGTTTGTCCTTCAGCTTTTCCAGCAGTTTGCGTTCCTGCGATTTTTTCACCAGATCGCTGCGTGCCTGTTCCATCATCTGGGCCAGCATACGCAGGCGCAGTTCGGCGTGGGTCAGGTCTTCGCGCAGGCCGCGCAGGAAGTTGCGTTGCAGCCAGAGTTCGTCGCGCGTAAGGCGCGCGTCTTCGTACAGTTTCCGCTCCGCTTCGGCAATGGCCGCGCGCACCGCGTCCACCTGGCGCTGCTGCACCTCGTGGGCGGTCTTGGCGCGGGCGAAGGCCAGTTTGGCCTGCTCCTCCAACTGTTCCCGGTAGTCGAGAACCTGTTGCAGGCGGAAGCGGAACGGGGGCATGCGTGGTCCTTTCTCGGGCGTGACCAGGCCGCTGGCGTCGAAATGTCGTCGTGCGGCGTTGGTCCACCCGGAAGTAGCAAATACCGGGCCTAACTCATCGGGCGGACGTGTGGGGCTGAGCGGTACGGGGATGCCCCGCTACGCGAGTGTGGTGCCCAGCAGCGCGGACATTTCGCCCAGAATGATGCAGGCCCCCAGAAAGTCGCCGTTCAGGCCGCCCTCGCGCCGGGCCAGCGCGGCCAGCCAGGCCACGGCGCAGGCGCAGGGCAGGGCG
>NZ_VSMK01000620.1 GCF_011682075.1 Nitratidesulfovibrio liaohensis | reverse complement strand
CCTGCGCCCGGCTGGCCGCCGCCTATCCGGCGGTGCGGGTGGAGCCGGACGCCATCTTCGTGCGGGACGGCGGCGTGGTGACCAGCGCCGGGGTGACGGCGGGCATCGACCTGGCCCTGCATCTGGTGGAAGAAGACCTTGGCCCGGCCACGGCCATGGAGGTGGCCCGGCTGCTGGTGGTGTACCGGCGACGGGTGGGCAACCAGAGCCAGTTCAGCGCGCCGCTGCGGGCTCAGGCGCGGGCCGGGGCGCGATTCGGCCCGCTGCACGTCTGGATGGAAGCGCGCCTGGGCGAGGACCTGGGCGTGGAACGTCTGGCCGGGCAGGCCCACATGAGCCCGCGCCACTTCGCGCGGGTATTTCCGCAGGAAACGGGCATGAGCCCGGCGCGCTACGTGGAGCAGTTGCGGCTGGACCGGGCGCGCGAACTGCTGGAATCGGGCGAATCGCACATGCAGACCGTGGCCGCTGCCGCCGGATTCGGCAGCGAGGAGCGGTTGCGACGGGCCTTCCAGCGGCGAATGGGTGTGACGCCCAGCCAGTATCTGGAGCACTTCAGCGGTTGAGGCGGCGCGCCGGGGCAGGAGCGCGCGTTGATTGTCCGGTGGTGCATGACGCCCTGCGGTTTCGCCATGGCGCGAACTGCGGGGCGTGTGTCGTTGTGGCGGGTTGGCGCGCGGGTGCATGCCGGGGGGGCGTCGGCTGCGCCCGGCATGCGCCAGGCATGCAGCGACCCATCAACCGCGACAACCGCACAACCACGACAGGGAGCACCCATGACCACCTACGGCCTGTACATCTACGAACAGGTGGCGGAGCAGGATTTTGTCGGCCCGCAGCAGGTATTCGCCGCATCACGACACATCGCGGGCGGCAACGACACCATCGTGACCATTGCCGCACGGCCCGGGGCGCTGCGGGGGGCTGGCGGGCTGCGCATGATCCCCGACCACACCTTTGCCGACGCGCCGCCGCTGGACGTGCTGGTGCTGCCCGGCACCGCCGATGTCACCCGGCATGCCCTGTCCGACCCCGGCCTGCTGGAATGGGTGACGGCCCGG
>NZ_VSMK01000619.1 GCF_011682075.1 Nitratidesulfovibrio liaohensis | reverse complement strand
CGCCGCGCGGCTGCGCCAGCACCGCATCCTGATACCCGACTTCGGCCTGCCGCCCGCTGCGGGTGGCCGTGCGCCGGACGGACCGGGGAACAGGGCGGGAGGAAAATCCGGGGGCAGGCCCGGCGAGAGGTCCGGCGGGCACGGCAGGCAGCAACGAGAGGATCGGGGGAATGACGCGGGCCGCGACCGGCGCGGCCACGGAGAAAGGTCGGGCGGCAAGACCGACGGCAGACCGGGCGGGCCTGGCAATGACGGGCGTAAGGACAACCGGAATGAGGGTCGCAACGGCAAACGCCCCGATTCCCGACCCGGCTCTCGTCCCGGCTCGCATAGTGACAGGCGCGGCGGCAAGGGTGGGGGCGGCAGAAGCCGCTGACGCCGCCCCGCCTGACGGGACGTCCGGCACACAATACGTCGCCACGGCCCGACGCCGCTGAGGGTGCCGCAACCTGGCGCCACGGCCCGACTCCAAGGCCCGACTCCACGGCCCGCCGCCATGGCTTGATCCAGCAAACCGTGCCCCGAACGCTGACGACGGCCCGCATGGGCTGTGCGTCAGCTCACGTCGTCGTCGGAAGGGAATGGGGCGGCGTCTTCTGGCGCAGGCGGCGCGGCCCGGTCCAAGCCCTCGTGCCGGATGCCCTCGCGGATGCGGGTTTCTCCCTTTCCACCGCCCGAACGATGGCGGCGCAAGGCCTGCAACGCGGCCTCGCGCACCGCATCGCCGCCATGGCGCAACAGGGCGGCCAACGCCGTGGCGGGCGGGGCATCGCGCCCGTTCTCTTCCCGGCTCAGGGGCAGGGCCAGCACCCGGCAGGCGTGTTCTTCCGGCAGGGCGCGGCACAAGGCGTTTTCCGCCACCAGCAGAGCCTCCAGCGAACCGGACCGCACGGCACGCGCCCCATGCCCGGCTCCCCTGTCCTGCGTGGCCTGCCTGCCTGGCCTGTCTGGCCTGTCTGGCCTGTCTGGCCCGGCCGGGAATTCAGCCCCCGCCGCTTCCGGCATCCAGCCGCCGGTTTCCGCCACCTCGGGCGAAAGGCCCACCGCCACCGGACCGGCCCAGGCC
>NZ_VSMK01000618.1 GCF_011682075.1 Nitratidesulfovibrio liaohensis | reverse complement strand
GGCAAGGACGGCATCGGCAATGGCGCGGGCCTGGGTGGGCGTGGCCACGAACACCTGCGCCCCGGTTTCCAGCAATCGGGCCGCATGTTCCGCGCCGCTGGCCGCCGGGGGCAGCAGCACCGGCTGCATGCCCGCACGGCGCAGTCCCCTGTCCAGCAAGTCGCCCACGCTATCGGGCCGCTGGCCGGGCATGAAGATGGCCACCACGTCGCCGGTGCGGCACAGGGTGGTCATCCCCACGGCAAAGAAATCCACGGTGCGCTCGATGTCCGCATCGCTGAAGCGCAGCCGTTTCGGTGCTCCGGTACTCCCCGAAGTGGGCAAGGTGACGATGCGGGCCACGGCGTCGTCGGCCACGCGCAGCAGGGCATCGCCCCCCTCGCGCAGGTCGTCGGGTATGGTGAAGGGCAGGCCCGCAAGATCATCCAGCGTGCGCGGCAAGGGCAGCCCCGCCAGCCGGGCACGGTAGAACGGCGCATCAAGGGCGCGGCGCACCGCCTCGCGCAGCAGGTCGTCCTGCCGTGCGCGCACCGTGGCCGGGGAAAGCGCATCGAGGGGAATAGACAGGCGCGCGGCCAGCCACGGGTCCAGCGGCGATCGTGCCACGTCCCGTGCCGTGGGCACGGTGCGCGGAACGCCTGTGTGCACCTCATGCTCCCCATGCTCCCCATATGTTCCAAGCCCTGTGGGCGCGGCACACGCGGAGCACGCCGCGACCGCACCGCCTTCCGGCGATGCCGGGGACGCGATGTTCCGGGTCATGCGCCCTCACCTTCGGCAGACCCGATACCACCGCCGCCCGCCACGCCATTTCTGGACGGCGCGCCATTGCGGTGCAGGGGCGTGCCGTCCACCGAGGTCAGGTTCCACGCGCAGAACGGCACCATGCGCCCGTCGGGCGCGGCCACGTGGATGCAGCAGCCCCGCAGCCGTTCGGTGTCCAGGGTCCAGGCATCCTGAAAGGCCATGCCGGACACGGTGAACCGCCGCCCGGCCCGCGCCAGGAAGCGCTCGAAGTCGTCGCGCGGCGGCGCGGCGAGGACGCCCCCGTCCGTACGGCTCGTGCCGCCCTGTCC
>NZ_VSMK01000617.1 GCF_011682075.1 Nitratidesulfovibrio liaohensis | reverse complement strand
CGGGGCGCGGGGCGCGCCCGTCCACCGGGTCCGGCGACTGGCCGTGCCCGGTGGCTGCGTCGGGCCACACGTTCTCCGCAGAGTCCTGTCCCTTCTGGTCGCTCACGCGGCATACCCCCTATGCCTTGCCAGCTTGCCGCGCGTGCCACGCGCGTGCGGCCCACCACGCGGGCGGCCGAAGGATGAGTTCTCATCAGTTCGTCTGTTCGTCTGGGCCGCAACGGCCCGTCACGTGGGCGTAATACAAGCCGCCGGAAATAACAACTCCCGCAGCCGGGCGGGGCACGCCGAACCGACACCGCAACATACTGATTTCGCGCCATGTTTACGACAGCTGCATATCCGCTTCCACCCCCCCTGCATGGCAATCCGGAATTTCCAGACGGTTTTCCGGTATCCACGGCACGCAGTCCGGAAAAGGCCGCCGGGTTCACAGGCCAGGGGCGCTGCGCTACACTGCGCACCGGGCGGTCACGCCCCATCACCCACGCACGCCCCATCACCCACGTACGCAAGGACCCGGCATGACGCCACCCACAGCCCAGGCCGGTCCGGCCACCGCCAACCCGGACAGCACGCCTGCCGACAACACGGCCCTGGCCCGCAACGCCGCCACCGTGGCCGGGGCCACGCTGGTATCGCGGGTGCTGGGCTATGCGCGCGACGCCCTGACCGCACACATTTTGGGCGCCGGTGCCGGAGCCGACGCCTTCTTCGTGGCCTTCCGCCTGCCCAACCTCATGCGCCGCATGCTCGGCGAAGGGGCGGTGTCGCTGGCATTCACCCCCACCTTCGTGCGCCTGCGCGGGCAAGATGGCGATGCACGGGCCTTCGCCTTCGGGCGCGGGGTGCTGCTGCGCACGCTGTTGCCGCTGGCCCTGCTGTGCCTTTTGGGCATGGCCCTGGCCCATCCCCTGGCCTTGCTGCTGGCCCCCGGCTTTGGCGCGGCAGGGGCTCCGCCGGGCGTGGTGGAACGGGCCGCGCATCTTCTGCGCATCTGCCTGCCTTACGGGGTGGCTGCCACCTGCACCGCGCTGTGCGCGGGCATGCTGCACGCCCACGGGCGCTTCCTGCCGC
>NZ_VSMK01000616.1 GCF_011682075.1 Nitratidesulfovibrio liaohensis | reverse complement strand
TCGGACACGGGCGCGATCACGGCTGCGGGGGCGGCTGCGGGAACCCTGGCCGACATGGTTGCGGACGTGCGCGACGTGGATTGGGAGCAGGAACCGGCGGCAGGATTCGAGGCGGCATGCCTGGCCCGGCTGGCCCGCCACCATGGGGCGCGCATTGCGGATGCGCTGGTGGCGGGCACGGCCGGGTGCGCGGCACTGACAGAAGGCGGCAAGGCCGCAGACACCGTGGCGCAAGCCCTGCGCGACCGGGCCATGCGGATGGGCGGAACGGCATCCTTCACCGTGCGGGTCTGCCCCGTGGACGAAACCGGACGACCGGCGGGACGTGAAACGGAACGCACCGGGGTGGTCCCCGACATGCTGCCCCAGACGTTGCGGGATGCATTGCGCGAGGCCACGGGGAATGCCGACGCGACAGGCCAGACAGGCGCAGCGGGCACCATCCACGGCATGGCAGCCCTGATCCTGCCGGAATCTTCCCTGACCGTTTCCGGCTGGCTGCACAGCCACGCCCCCATGGGGCCGGTGCGGCATGCCGTGCTGGTGGAAGCCCGCTTTCCCTCAGGGGGCGATCCTGAACACGCCCCCCCCGTGTCCATCGACCACTACGCCCTGTCGAGGGTGCATCCCTTCGATCTGCTGTGCTGCGAAATCCCCCAGCGCACCGCCAGTGCCCCCCTGCCGGGCGGCCACGAGCCGCTGGCCCCTTCCGATTCGCTGCGCGGCCTGTTGCGCGGGTCCGCCCTGCTGGAACCGCCCTTCCTGCAGGGACTGGCCGGTCTGGCCATGGCGGCGGAACGTCTGGCCGGGCAACCGGTGGAACTGCGCTGGGGCATGGACCCGGAGGGGCGCTGCGTGCTGCTGGGGGTACGCCCGTCCACGGTGCGGCTGGCGACAGACCCACAGGACCAGCCAGAGGAACCAGCCGATTCGGACGACAACGCGGACGACGTCCCCGCCATGCACATACTGCGGCGCGGCGGGCAGACCGTGCAGATGGGCGTGGCCGCGGGCGGCGTGGTCCGCCTGACGGAAGCCACCCGGTCGGAGGACTGCCCGCTGGGCGGCATCGGCGTGGC
>NZ_VSMK01000615.1 GCF_011682075.1 Nitratidesulfovibrio liaohensis | reverse complement strand
CGCCGGGCTGGCCGCCGCATCGGACGTGCCCATGCGCGAGGTGCCCGTGGCGGCGCTGCGCCCCGGCATGGTGCTGGCGCGCGACCTGGTCAACACGGAGGGCACGCCCCTGCTGCTGGCCGGGCAGCGGGTGAGCGACGCCTCCATCACCCGGCTGCGCAACCTGTCCGACATCCTGAACGTGGACGGCAACGCGTGGGTGGTGGATGGCGTTCGCAAGGGGGCGGGCGCGTAGAAGGCTGTTGACAACCTCTGTTTTTGGACGGCTCCGGCGGCCAGGGACGGCAGCCGTCCCCTAAGGGCGCGAAGCGTGCTCGTCAGGCGCGCGTGTGAACCGCAAACCGTATCCACCCCGCATCACGACCGCCACGCCGCCCACAGGCGGCGCACGGTGCTGCGCAGCAAGGTACCGGGGCGGAAGCTCATGGGCTTGAGCACGCCGGGCACCTCGAACCGGCTGGCATCGAAGGCGTCCATACCTTCACGCACCAGTTCCACGTCACCGGGCAGCGCACCGGGGGCGCCGCGCCGCGTCAGTTCGGCCCACAGGGGCACCTGTGCGGGCGCAAGGCCCAGCAGCCCGCAGATTGCCGCATCCAGCGCCACGCCGGACGCAGAGGCCCCCACAAGGCCCAGGTGATACGGCTTGCCGGACCCGGGCCCGGTCACGTGCATGGCCTCCACCCCGTCCAGCAGGGCCGCCGTGGGCGGCAGCGCCGCCGCCACCTCCACCAGCGCGCCCTCGAAGCGATAATCGCGGTCGCCGTGGCGAGTATGCACGAAGGCCTTGCGCACGCCGGGCACGCAGCCGAACAGGTTCTTTACCGCCAGGGTGACGCGCATCTGGCTGTGCGCCTTCAGGCGGGGCACGCTGAGCACGCCGTCCGCCTGCAACGCGTGACGGGCCACCCCGATGGACCCGCCGAACGACAGGGGCACCTGCACCGCGTCATCAAGGGGGGTGACGGACAGGCCGAGGGGACGCAGGGCTGCCGCAAGGCCGATGGCCTCTGCCACGCCGCGCGCCGTGCCGAAGCCCGGCGAATCGGCCACGGTGATGCGGCACCCGCTGTCCAGCAGCCACGCGCAGG
>NZ_VSMK01000614.1 GCF_011682075.1 Nitratidesulfovibrio liaohensis | reverse complement strand
GGCGCGTGCGTCCCCATCTTGCCGGGGCGGCGGCCCCGGCAAGACCATTGCCCCGCCAGGCGGGGCGGCACGTCTGGTCTGCCGACGCGGGACGGCTCAGGCCCCCTCCCCCTTGCGCTCCGGGCAACACCCCCGGTCGCGCAGCCAGTCGGCGATGATCTTCGCGTGGTCGAAGGCCATGGGTTGCGGCAGATCGTCCGGCGCAAAGAACCGGGCATCCGCCGCGTCGTCTCCGGCAACGGGGGCGGCAAAGGTTCCCGCCGCCGAGGTGGCAACGGCACCGCCCCGCACCTGCGCGGCATAGACCACGCTGAGGGTGTGGTGGCGCGGGTCGCGCCCCGGTTCGGAATACACCCCCACGAGGCCGGTCAGTTCCACGTCCAGTCCGGTTTCCTCACGGGCCTCGCGCACCGCCGCCGCCTCCGCCGATTCACCGTAGTCGATGAACCCGCCGGGCAGCGCCCAGCCGGGCGGCTCGTTGCGCCGCCGGATGAGCACGATGCCCCGCCCCGGCTCGTGAATGAGGATGTCGACGGTGGGCGGGGGGTTGCGGTACATGACCACGGGGCCGCCACAGTGCGGGCAGGGTACGCGGTGTTCCATGGCGGGCGTGTCCGTTCTTGCCGGTTGTGGACGAGGTTGATGCAAGGAGGCTGCGGGCGGGCTGCCCCGAACCTCCCACCCGTCGCCGCAGGCCGGAACAGGCTGTCCCGGTAGGCGGCGAGGATACGACACCACTTTCACAGAGTACGCGCAGAGATGAAAAGTGACAAGTTGATAGCCGTGCACAACGGCGCGCTGGGCGACTTCCTGTGTGCCTGGCCCGCCCTGCTGGCGCTGGCGCGGGGTGCTGGTACGCCGGGCGGCGCGGGGCCGGAACGCGCATCGGCACAGGGCGGAGAGGACAACGCTGCCTCTCGCCTGCTGTTCGCGGGCAACATGGAACGCATGCGCTGGCTGGCCCCGCTGGGCTACGCACCCTGCCCGCCAACCATGCGCCGGGCGCTGGACGGACTGTACGGCGAGCCGGAGGCACCCGCCTGGCCGGACGCACTGGCCGGGACCACCGTGGCGTGGTTCTGCCTGGACCGCGCACCGGC
>NZ_VSMK01000624.1 GCF_011682075.1 Nitratidesulfovibrio liaohensis | reverse complement strand
GGCCCGGCGGCGCGGCCTGGCCCCGCTGGCAGAGGCCCTGCACACGGCGCGACCCACGGCGGACGCCCTGGCGCTGGCCGCTCCCCACGTCACCCCAGAAGGCACCGATCCGGAACTGGCCGTGCCCGATGTGCAGGCCGCCTTGGCCGGTGCCCGCGACATTCTGGCCGAAACCTGCGCGGAATCCGCCCCCCTGCGCGGTGCCCTGCGCGACCTGTTCGTGCGGCGCGCCGTGCTGCGCGCCAAGGCCGTACCCGGCAAGGAAGCGGAAGGCGCCACCTACGCCGACTGGTTCGGCCACGAGGAACGTGCCGCCGCCATGCCCTCGCACCGTCTGCTGGCCATGCTGCGCGGCGAACGCGAAGGTTTTCTTTCCGTGTCCGTGCGTCCCGACGACGCCGACGCGCTGGACACCCTGCACCGCCGGGCGGGCATCACCGCCACGGGCACCGCTCCACGGCCCGAAACAGCCGCCGGACAGGTGGATGCGGCCCTTGCCGATGCCTGGAAGCGGCTGCTGGCCCCATCGCTGGAGAACGAACTGCGCACGGCCCTGCGCGAGCGGGCAGAGGCACAGGCCATCGGTGTCTTTGCCGCCAACCTGCGGGAACTGATCATGGCCCCGCCCCTGGGCGGGCGCCGCATGCTGGCGCTGGACCCCGGCTGGCGCACCGGGTCCAAGCTGGTCTGCCTGGATGCGCAGGGCACCCTGCTGCACCACGAGGTCATTCATCCGCTGACGGGCGATGCCGGGGCGGAGCGCGCCGCGCGCACCCTGCGCGACTGCTGCATGAAATACAACATCGAGGTGGTGGCCGTGGGCAACGGCACCGCCGGACGCGAGACGGAGGCCTTCGTGCGGGGGGCTGGCCTGCCCGCCGGGGTGGACGTGGTGCTGGTGAACGAAACCGGGGCCTCGGTGTATTCCGCGTCCGAGGTGGCACGCCGTGAATTTCCGGACCACGATCTGACCGTGCGCGGGGCCGTATCCATCGGGCGGCGACTGATGGACCCGCTGGCGGAACTGGTGAAGATCGACCCTCGCTCGCTGGGCGTGGGCCAGTACCAGCACGACGTGGACCAGGCCGCCCTGCGCCGCGCCCTGGACGAGGTGGTGGCCTCGTGCGTCAATGCCGTGGGCGTGGACGCCAACACCGCCAGCCCGGAACTGCTGGCCCACGTTTCCGGCATCGGTCCGGTGCTGGCCCGCAACATCGTGGCCCACCGGACGGAAAACGGCCCCTTCCGCAGCCGCAAGGACCTGCTGAAGGTGCCGCGCCTTGGCCCCAAGGCCTTCGAGCAGGCGGCGGGCTTTCTGCGCGTGCGCGGCGACAACCCGCTGGACGCCAGCGCGGTGCACCCGGAACGATACTCTCTTGTGGCCCGCATGGCGGCGGACCTTGGCTGCGCCTTGACCGACCTGCTGCGCCGCGACGACCTGCGCGGACGCATCCGGCCCGAACAGTATGTTGCCGACGGCGTGGGCCTGCCCACCCTCACCGACATCCTGGCCGAACTGGCCAGGCCGGGGCGCGACCCGCGCCCGTCCTTCACCCCGTTCCGCTTCGCGGAAGGGGTGCATTCGCCAGACGACCTGGAACCGGGCATGGTGCTGCCGGGCATCGTCACCAACGTCACCGCCTTCGGGGCGTTCGTGGACATCGGGGTGCACCGCGACGGGCTGGTGCACGTCAGTCAGTTGTCCGACCGCTTCGTGCGCGATCCGGCAGAGGTGGTGGCCCCGGGCCGCACCGTGCGGGTGCGGGTGCTGGAGGTGGACCGGGCGCGTGGCAGGGTGAGCCTGGGCATGAAGGGCGTGGACCAGCAATAGCCCGGCCCGGCGTGCGCCGCCCGACCAGACCGCCAGAAAGGCCCGGCTGAAAGCATAACGCCCGCGCGACAACCATCGCGCGGGCGTTTCCGCGTACCGCAAACTCCGTCGTGCCCGGCCCGCGCCCCCGGGGCGCGGCCAAACGGATCACCACGCCGTTCCTACTTCTTTTTCTTGCTGCGCTTTTCGCGGGCCTCGTTGAACAGCTTGTCCTTCTTCTTTTCGAAGACCAGGGTGGTACGCAGCGCGGCAAGGCCCAAAGCCACCACGGAAAGGATGAGGATGAGCCCCTTCTGCAACTGCCATTTCTGGGTGCTGATAAGGCCCGTGGCCCACGTGGCCCCGGCGCGCTCGCCATAGAACAGGGCCAGCGGCGCCGCCACCAGGATCAGCAGCAGCCCGATGATCTCCATCCACAGGAAGCTGCGCCAGAACAGCAGCATGAACAGCGTGGAATCGCGCACCATCCGCAGGAACTTCAGGCGCGATTCCAGATCCTTCAGCCGTTCCTCCTCGACCTCGGCCACGGCATGGGCGCGCTTGAAGGTTTCCGCCACTTGCAGATTGGTCTTCAGTGCCCAGTTCAGGCTGGCGGCGCACATGTTGTAGTTCTTGTTGAACTCCACGAGAATGCGCGGGAACGGGAACCAGGCCGCCTCGTCGCGGATGTGCATCAGCCGGGCCATGAACCCGTTGAACCGCGTCTTCAGGTCCTTGGCCTCGCGCCCGATGCGCAACTGCATGTCCTTTTCCAGTTGCGAGCGCCCATTGATCACCGTCTGGAACGGCACGAAGTTGCGAATCTCGGCCATGCGCACCAGATTGGTCACGCGCACGTCGGTCTGCACCGCAAAGGGGTGTTCCTCGCTGAACCACGTGCCCAGTTCGGCCCGCAGGCGCGTCAGCCCCTGTTTTTCTTCCTCCACCCGGGTTTCCGCCTCGTTCCACGGCACATGCAGCGCCGTAAGCAGGTGCAGGTGGCCGCGCTCCAGTTCCGGGTCCAGCAGCACGCGGTTGAACACGTTGGGGTCCTGGGCGATCAGGGTCAGCAACTGTGCCGTGGCCTGCTCCACGAAGCCCATCTTCACATGGCAGACCGCCTGCCGGTACTCGGCATCGGCCCACTGCGGGCACAGACGCACCACCTGCCGGTACAGCTGCGTGGCGGGCTGGTACTTGCCCTGCACCTCGTTCAGGCGGGCCTGGAGAAAGATGTGCCACCCCTGCTGCAACGCCGTGGGGGCCAGGGTTTCCGCTTCCTTCCACAGCGAGGCGGCACGCAGAAAGTCGCCGCGTTCCAGGGCCACGAAGCCCAGCATGCTGCGGTTGCGGTAGTCGCGCGGGTTCTTGATCTGGATCTGGGCCAGTTCGCGTTCCAGGGCCACGGGCTCGCCGTGGCGGATGGATTCCAGCACGCCCCACACCGGGTTGTCGTCCTTGGGGGCCATCTCGTCGAGGCCTTTCGGATATTCCTTGCCCCGCGCCAGCCACATGCGGCGCACCATGCGGTGCTGCCCGGCACTGCCAATGTCGAACATGGCGCGGGTCATGATGCCTTCGGCCCCTTCGGAGGCCAGCAGCGTGGCAACCCCTTCGCCTATGTCTCCGGCAAGTTGCGCATCGATGATCTGGAAACCCTGGTTCAGGGTCTCGAAGTCCAGCAGGGCCACGTCGCGCCACACGCTGGGGGTCAGCGTTTCCAGTTTGCGCGAGGGGCAGGCGGTGACCTCGTGGTTGCGCATGCCGCAATAGAAGCAGCACGGGTTGTTGCCCGCCACCGCGCGGGTGGAAACCACCACCGGCAGCGCGCCCGCTTCCTGCCCGTCATCGGCAAGGCCCACGTTGCACCAGTCGTCCATGCTGCTGTGCTCGACCGAAAAGCGTACTTCGTGGATGGTGAAGCCCTCGCCCAGCAGGTAGGCGTTGCGGAAGCTGGTGTGCGGGTAGTCGGGCACCAGCTGGTCCCAGTCCAGGGCCACCTTGCGGGGCAACTCATTGTTGAAGTTCAGGCCCTTGCGGTCCACGATGGCGCTGACGCACGGCCAGTAGGCGTCAGGTCGCTGTTCCTTCACCTCGCGCACGCGTTGCAAAAGGTCGCGGCACCACTGCCGGTACAGGCGCAGGTTTTCCAGCGGAAAGATAAGGAAGGATTCGTGCAGGATGTACTTGAACTTGTGGCGCTTGAGGATTTCCTCGATCTCGCCGAACATGGAACGCCAGCCCGCCTGAAATCCCTTGTCCAGGGGGTTGCCCAGGGGGCGCAGCACCGAGTACCATCCGGTGGTTGACTGGTACGGCAGGCGCGAATCGGCCCGCAGCATGGTCCATTCGGCGGGCACCATGCCGCGCAGGGCCGCGGCCTTTTCGAAGGACAGGCCGGGCACGCCGGTGCCCATCTCGCGGGCGCGGGGGTGCACCCACACCTGAAATTCCTGCGGTACGATGAGTTCCTGCGTGGTCAGCACATTTTCCAGCGACAGGGAAATCTCGCGCTTCATGCCCAGCAGCAGGCGCGCGGGCAGCACCTGCCCCGCCACGGGCAACGGGTTGAACTTGCCCCATATTTCCAGCCGCGCCAGCGCCAGGAACACATCCGCCGAGAAGAAGAACCACAGCGACTGATCGCGCTCGGCGGCAATGGTCATGCCGCCGTAGTCCTGCAAGGTTTGCGGCACGGCGGGATTGATGTCGCCCTGCCAGTTCAGCCACAGGGCAAGGCCCGCGGCGCTCATGCGCGATTCGCGGAACTCCGGCAGGCGGCGCAGCAACGATTGCAACTGGGGCATCCGGACCTCTGGATACGGCTAACCAGGGAACATCCCTGATACGGAGTGATGAATGGACGTTACCAAGGCCCTTGCGGACCTGAAGAAGGAACCGGGCTTTGCCGACAACGTCGGCATGGTTCTGGTGCACAACGGCGTGGTGCGCGGCTGGTCGCGCAAGGACAAGAGCAACGTGGTCGCCATCAGGGTAACCCCCGACCGCGAACGCATCAATGAAATATGCCGCGAGTTGTCGGCGCGTCCGGGCATCTTCCGCATCCTGGCCGACGCCGTGGAGGGCGAACTGGCCCCTGGCGACGATGTGCTGTTCCTGGTGGTGGCGGGCGACATCCGCGAAAACGTCAAGGCCGTGTTTGCCGAACTGCTCGACCGCATCAAGGCCGAGGCGGTGACCAAGGAAGAAATCTTCGGCTGACGCCACGGGCCGTACGGCCCCCTGCCGCATTCCGTTCCGCCCCGGTGGCCGTGCCGCCGGGGCATTTTTTTCTCCTTCCGTCAAAAGTACAGCAAGTTCCATTCCTTTTTGCGCCATTCGGGCTACGGCACGGTTGCGGCGGCAACGGATGCCGGGCTTGTCGGGGCGTTGCCGTGCGCGGACGGACGCTGCATGGTGCGCACAGCCCCGAAGTGCATGAGCATGGCGCACTGCTCACTCCAGTCCGTCACCCCATCCCGTGCCGCGCGACACTCTTGCATTTTTTCTGTATATAGATTTTTATATATACATGCGCCGCACATTCCTTGTCCGCTTGCTCCGCGCCGGGCTTCTGGCTCTGCCCCTGTTGTTTCCGCCGCTGCTGGCGGACAGGGGCGGCTTTGCCTGCCGGGCCGGGGAAACATTCGGCGAAGCGAGAGCCGTGGTGCTGCGCGTGCCGGACGGCGATACCCTGGTGGTGGACATACCCGGCTTCCCGCCGGTGGCGGGCCGGGCCATCAGCGTGCGCATTGCCGGGTGCGACACCCCGGAAAAACGCGACCCGCGCGCGGAACTGCGCGAACTGTCGCGCCGCGCCCGCGAACTGACCTTGCATATGGCAGCGCCCGGCAGCACGGTGACCCTGCGCAACCTGCGCCGCGACAAGTACTTCCGCCTGCTGGCAGATGTGGAGGCCGACGGCGGCGACATCGCCTCCGCGCTCATCCAACGCGGGCTGGCCAAGCCCTACGCGGGCGGACGCAAGGAATGGTGAGGCTGCGGGACCGGCCCGCATCTTCCTTGTGCGCCTTCTCCCCTCTTTCCATTCCCCTGCTTCTCAGCCCCCCTGCTCATTCAACGCAAAAGGCCCCGCCGAAGCGGGGCCCTTGCTTTGCATCTTGCACCGTACACGCGAATCAGCATCACTTCCGGCAAGTTACGCACGGCAGTATTTCCGTTTTCCGGCAAGGAAGACAAGCCCGCCACGCAGGGCGCATACTCCGGCGTATGTAACCGGAGTGGCGGGCGCAGTCTGACGCAGCCGGAAGCGGAAAGACAACGCGCGCTAGAAGACCTTGAGCCCCTTGAGCAGCACCAGCAGCACCAGCACCGGGCTCACCCAGCGCACCACGGTGAGGAACGCGGCGATGACGGGCCCGTTGAGCAGCTGCCCCCGGTTGGACAGTTCCGTCTTCACGTTGGCCGCGCCCCACACCCAGCCCGCGAACAGGCAGATGAAGATGCCGCCCACGGGCAGCAGCACGTTGGACGACATGAAGTCGTACAGGTCGAACACGGTCATGCCGAATATCTTCACGTTGGCCATGGTGGACATGGACAGCGTGGCCGGAATGCCGATGATGGCCAGGGTCACCGAGGTGACGATGGTGGCGCGCTTGCGCGGCATGCCGAACGATTCGGCCAGCCAGGCCACGGGCACTTCCAGCAGCGAAAGCATGGCGCCGGTGGCGGCGATGGCGGTAAGGCAGAAGAAGATGACCATGAACACCTGACCGCCCGGCAGCGAGGTGAACACGGCGGGGATGGTCATGAACAGCAGGCTGGGCCCGGCGCTGGGCTCGAAGCCGAAGTTGAACACGGCCGGGAACACCGCCATGCCCGCAAGGATGGAGATGGTCAGGTCGCACAGCATGACGCGGGTGGCCGTCAGCGGAATGTCCTGGTCGTTGCGGAAGTAGCTGCCATAGGTGGTCATGGTGCCCATGCCGATGGACAGCTTGAAGAAGGCCAGTCCCAGGGCCATCAGGATGACATTGGGGGTGATCTTGCTGAAATCGGGGGTGAACAGGAAGGCCAGGCCCTCGCCCGCCTTGGGCAGGGTAAGGCTGCGCGCGCACACCGCCACCAGCAGCAGAAGCAGCACGGGCATCAACACCTTGGTGGTGCGTTCGATGCCCTGCGCCACACCGGCGATGATGATGACGCTGATCAGCACCAGCACGCCCCACTGCCACAGCAGCGACTGCACCGGGTTGCTCACCAGGCCTTCGAAGGCCTTGGCGGCCACGGCGGGGTCGGTGGTGGCTATTTCGCCGGACAGGGCCTTGAAAATGTAGGCAAATACCCACCCGGCCACGTCGGTGTAGAAGCCCATGATCAGGAACGCGGCCACCACGCCCGAAAGGCCCACCAGATGCCAGGGCTGGCCCTTGGGCGCAAGCTGGCGGAAGGTGCCCACCGCGTTGGCCCGGGCGCGACGGCCCAGCATGATTTCCGATATCATCACCGGCAGGCCGACCAGCAGGGTGGCCAGCACGTATACCAGCAGGAACGACGCGCCGCCGTTCTGGCCGGTAAGGGCCGGGAATTTCCAGATGTTGCCGAGGCCCACGGCCGAGCCGAGGGTGGCGGCCAGCACGCCGAGGCGCGTCGCGAAGCCGTCGCGGGCGGTGGTGATCTGTTTCGCCATGTGCACTGTTTCCTTGCAATGTGGGCTCCGGGCGATCCGGGCACCCCTCATTAGACCCATCCCCCTTCTTTATCAAGATATTTGTGCCGTTTCGACCGTTTGCAGACACCCCGAAATCCGGCAGCGGCGCGCAACGGTGCGAAATGGCAGACCATACCAAAAAGAAGCGGCACTCGCATGCGCAAGTGCCGCCTGTGACGGATGCGATGTTGGTCGTACTTTCTGGTACTACGCAACTGAACGATCGTTGAAACGGCGGCCTGTCAGGGGGCGAGGAAAATCTACCTGCGCAGGCGCGCTACTCCGACTGCCCGTCGGGGCCGTCGTCGTTGCCTTCGGGCACTGGCAGCGCGCGGGCGCGGGCATCGGCGCGGATTTCCTCGCGCACGCCCTGCCAGTTCAGCTCGCCCCAGCCCAGGGGGGTGGTGCGTGCCGGGGTTACCGTCACCTCGGCCATGCCGTCCGGCCCGGCCACGCGCACAGTGACGGGCGTGCCCTCGCGTACCGCCTTCGGAGAAAACGAGGCCACGAAGGCGGCGGCATCGCGCACCACTTCCGCGTCCCAGACCTTGCCGTCGAACTGCCGCCCGATGGCCAGCGGACCGGGAAAGCCCGCCACCTTGAAATGCAGGTCCGACGGAAAGGCAAAGCGCACCAAAGCCTCGTTGTCGGCCTGGTGGCGGCCTATGGACAGCCAGTGCGGCCCGGCCCAATACTGCCGCCCGATGTTGGCCAGCTTGAATTCCGCGGCGGCGGCGTGCGGGGAATGGGCCAGCACCGGCCAGTAGCGGCGCGCGTTCTCGCGCTCTGCCAGCTTGCAGCCCCCGGCGGGGGTGGGAATTTCCGTCAGGCCGTACTTTTCGGCCAGGGCCATCTGTTCCCTGCGCCCGCGCCCGAAGATGGCGTGCAGGCGGCTGCGGTCCACCAGGCCCGATTCCTCTGCGGGGGTGGGGTCCAGCTTCTGGGCGCACAGGGGGCGCAGCAGCAGTTCCTTTACCCCGGCATCGCGCCGGATGACATTCAGGGTGTCGCGCCGCTGCGACATGGGGCGCTGCCCCAGCACTTCTCCGGTGATGATGAACGAGGCGCCGTAGCGTTCCATCATTTCGCGTGCGCGGGAAATCATGATGATCTTGCAGTCCACGCAGGGGTTCAGCACCTTGCCGAAGCCATGGGCCGGACGTTCGCGCAGCAGCGTGGCAAAGGCCTCGCCCAGATCCACGGTGGCGATGTCGAGGCCATGGATGGCTTCCCAGTGTTTCACCTTGCCTGGCTTGCCGAAAAAGGGAGAGACGAAGTGCAGGCACTTGACCGCAAGCCCCTGCTCCTCGATGACCTTCACCGCCAGAATAGAATCGAGACCGCCGGACAACAGGGCCACGGCGTCATAGCGTTTGCGTTCCATGGGGGGTGACATACGGCGCGGGGGGACCGTTGGCAAGGGGCGCGGAGTGCCCACCCGCTGCGGACGGGGGTGGTCGCCCCCCATACGGTCCGTCTGCCCGTCCGGCCTCCGTCCTGTCCCCCCGTCCGGACCCGCGCACCCGGCGTTGCCCGCCGCCGCGCCTTCTGATATTCCCCGTGAAGCCCTCTGGCACCCGGCCTGCCCGTCTGGCCGATCAGGCCAGTCTGGCCGATCAGGCCATCTGGCTTTCAGTCGGGGGCACCCCAAGCCCGCAATCATCCCACCCCGGAGACATACATGGCGAAGAAACCCGCGCTGACGCCGGAAGAGATGCGCCGCGAGGCCCTCTCGACGGCCCTCAGCACCATCGAGCGCAAGTACGGCCAGGGCTCGGTCATGAAATTGTCCGACACCGCCCACGTGAACATTCCGGTCATTCCCACCGGCTCCATCGGGCTGGACCTGGCCCTTGGGGTGGGCGGCATTCCGCGTGGCCGCGTGTCGGAAATCTACGGCCCGGAATCTTCGGGCAAGACCACGCTGGCCCTGCACATCATCGCCGAATGCCAGAAGCTGGGCGGCACCGCCGCCTTCATCGACGCAGAGCACGCGCTGGACACCAACTACGCCCGCCGCCTTGGCGTGAAGACCGACGAACTGCTGATCTCGCAGCCCGACTTCGGCGAACAGGCCCTGGACATCGCCGACATGCTGGTGCGTTCCAGCGCCGTGGACATCGTGGTCATCGACTCGGTGGCCGCCCTGATTCCGCAGGCGGAACTGGAAGGCGTGATGGGCGAAATGCAGGTGGGCGGCCAGGCCCGACTGATGTCGCATGCCCTGCGCAAGCTTACCGGCACCATCCACAAGTCGCGCACCGCCGTCATCTTCATCAACCAGATCCGCATGAAGATCGGCACCATGGGCTACGGCAACCCGGAAACCACCACCGGCGGCAACGCGCTGAAGTTCTACAGCTCGATCCGCATGGACATCCGCAAGATCCAGACCCTGAAGGACAAGGAAGAAGTCTACGGGTCGCGCACCCGGGTCAAGGTGGTGAAGAACAAGGTGGCCCCGCCCTTCCGCGAGGCGCTGTTCGACATCCTGTACGGCACGGGCATTTCGCGCACCGGCGAACTCATCGACCTTGGCTCGGACGTTGGCATCATCGAAAAGAGCGGCTCGTGGTTCGCCTTCGGGTCAGAGCGCCTCGGCCAGGGCAAGGAGAACGTCCGCGCCCTGCTGGAAGAAAACGAGGCCCTGCGCCTGAACGTGGAAGCCAAGCTCATCGAGCACCTTGGCATGATGCCCACCAAGGTCGTGGACCCGGACGACAACGCCGGGGCCATGGACGACGACGAATTCTAGCCGCACCGTGCGTCGCGCCGCCGCCAGCCCCGCCCTGCGGGCACGGTGACGTGCGCGGCGCCGTGCGCCTGCGACGCCATACGATCCGCACAGGAGACACCCAGTGATAACCGCCAACGAAATCCGGCGCCGGTTCCTTGAATTCTTCCAGTCGCAGGGCCACGAGATCGTGCGCTCTTCTTCCCTCGTGCCCAAGGACGACCCCTCGCTGCTGTTCACCAACGCGGGGATGGTGCAGTTCAAGAAGATTTTCCTGGGGCAGGAAAAGCGCGGCTACGTGCGGGCCACCACCTCGCAGAAGTGCCTGCGCGTGGGCGGCAAGCACAACGACCTCGAAAACGTGGGCCGCACCGCGCGCCACCACACCTTTTTCGAAATGTTGGGCAACTTCTCGTTCGGCGACTACTTCAAGGAAGACGCCATCAAGTTCGCCTGGAAGTTCCTGACCGAAGACCTGAAGCTGCCCAAGGAACGCCTGTACGCCACCGTTTTCCGTGACGACGACGAGGCGCGCGACCTGTGGCTGGCGCACACCGACATCCCGGCGGAACGCATCTACCGCATGGGCGAGAAGGACAACTTCTGGTCCATGGGCGATACCGGCCCCTGCGGCCCGTGCTCGGAAATCCTCATCGATCAGGGCGAGCACATGACCTGCGGGCCGGACTGCGGCATCGGCAAGTGTGACTGCGACCGCTACCTGGAAATCTGGAACCTGGTGTTCATGCAGTACGACCAGGCCGCCGACGGCACCCGCACCGCGCTGCCCAAGCCCTCCATCGACACGGGCATGGGGCTGGAACGCATCGCCGCCGTGTGCCAGGGCGTGTATTCGAACTTCGACACCGACCTGTTCCAGGCCATCATCCAGTACACCTGCGGCATCGCCGGGGTGTCCTACCGCACCAACGACGAAACGGACACCGCCCTGCGCGTCATCGCCGACCACAGCCGTTCCATGGCCTTCATGATCACCGACGGCATCCTGCCCTCCAACGAGGGGCGCGGCTACGTGCTGCGCCGCCTGATCCGCCGCGCCTACCGCTTCGGGCGGCTCATCGGGCAGACCGGCACCTTCCTGCACAAGACCGCCATGAAGGTGGTCGAGGTGATGGGCGACGACTATCCCGAACTGCGCGGCAATGCCGACTTCATGGCCCGCGTGGTGCGCGAGGAGGAAGAGCGCTTCAACCGCACCCTGGACAAGGGCCTGGCCCTGCTCGAAGAGGAACTGGAAAGCCTGCGCGGCGCGGGCAGCACCCGCGTGGCGGGCGACGTGGCCTTCAAGCTGTACGACACCTTCGGCTTCCCCTTGGACATCGTGAACGACATCGCGGAAAAGCGCGGCTTCACGGTGGACGAGGACGGCTTCCGCACCCTGATGGCAGAGCAGAAGGAACGCGCCAAGGCAGCCTGGAAGGGATCGGGCGAATCGGACATCGCCTCGCGCTTCCACGCCCTGCTCGAAGAAGGCCTGCGCTCGGAATTCATCGGCTACGACCACCTTTCCGGCGACAGCCGCGTGGTGGCCCTGCTGGATGCCACCGGCCTGCCCAGTGAAGGCCTGCCCAAGGGCGCCAAGGGCTACCTTGTGGCCACCCGCACCCCGTTCTACGGCGCGTCCGGCGGCCAGACGGGCGACCTTGGCTCCATCACCTCGCCTTCGGGCAAGGCTCGCGTGCTGGACACCCTGAAGCCCTCGCCCGAGCTTACCGTGCACCAGATCGAAACGGTGGATGGCGAAATCCTGCCCGATCAGGAAGTGCACCTGCAGGTTGAAGAGGACGAGCGCGTGGCCTCTGCCCGCAACCACACCTGCACCCACCTGCTGCACGCCGCCCTGCGCCGCGTGCTGGGCGACCACGTCAAGCAGGCCGGGTCGCTGGTGGCCCCCGACCGCCTGCGCTTCGACTTCACCCACATCGCCGCCATGACGCCGGAAGAAATCGCCGCCGTGGAGCGCGAGGTGAACCGGGTGATCCTGGCCGACCTGCCGCTGGAAACCGACCACATGGCCTACGACGCCGCGCTGACCCGGGGGGCCATGGCCCTGTTCGGCGAAAAGTATGGCGACGAGGTGCGCGTGGTGGCCATTGCCGACGAATCGGTGGAACTGTGCGGCGGCACGCACCTGCGCGCCACCGGGCAGGCCGGGCTGTTCCTGATCCTGTCCGAAGGCGGCGTGGCCGCCGGGGTGCGCCGCATAGAGGCCATCACCGGCTGGAACGCCCTGCGCATGGTCATGGACCAGCGTGCCGAACTGGGCCAGTTGTCCGGGCTGCTGAAGGTCCGCTCCGGCGAGATCGTGCCCCGCGTTGAGGCCTTGCAAAAGGACGTGAAGGGCCTGCGCAAGGATCTGGAAAAGGCCAGCTCCCAGGCCACGTCCGGCCAGGGCCGCAACATCATGGACGAACTGGCCGAGATCAACGGCGTGAAGGTGCTGGCCGCCAAGGTGGATGTGCCCAACGTGAAGGCCCTGCGCGACCTGATGGACGACGTGCGCTCCAAGCTGCCCTCTGGCATCGCCTGCCTGGCCGCCCCCGACGGCGACAAGGTGAGCCTGATCGTGGCCGTTTCCAAGGATCTGCACGACCGCTTCACCGCCCCGGCCCTGATCAAGGCCGTGGCTGCCGCCGTGGGCGGTTCCGGCGGCGGGCGCCCCGACATGGCCCAGGCCGGGGGCACCAACCCGGCGGGCATCGACGAGGCCTTCGATATCCTGCGCAAGACCATCGCTGGATAGCGGCCCTGCACCCGCTGCTACGAAAAACTACGCCCCCGCGTGCCATGCACGCGGGGGCGTTCAGCTTACTGACAAACCCAAAATCTTCCGGGGGAGGGACCCTTTTGCGGCAGCCGTCGGTGAGTCTTCGAGCCTTACGGATGGCGTCCGCGAAGCGTGAAAAGGGTCTCCTCCCCCGCCCTCCCGCTCTGCTGTCTTTATCCGTAATGATCGAAGACTCTCATAACGGCTAAAGCTCCCCCAAAACCTTTCATAGGGGGTTCCAGGAAGCGGTAGCCGCGTTGCCATCGCCTTCCGCGCTTTGCGGTCCCTATCCGTAAGGTTCGCTTCGCTTACCTAACGGCTAGGGCAAGGCACGCAGGCTCGCCTGATGGCGCCACTCTTGGTCATCGAAGGTATCCGAAAACGGACTTTCGACAACGAAAACGCCCCACGTGTCTGCACGCGGGGGCGTTTTCGTTCATCAGCCGAGGTTCGAAGGCCCGGTACACGGGCGCAATCTATCCGCGCGGGCGCGCCAGGCGCAACAGCAGGTCGGCAACGGCTTCGGCGTCGTGGCGCCCCGCCACCGTGGCGGATTGCGCCCCGCCGCC
>NZ_VSMK01000612.1 GCF_011682075.1 Nitratidesulfovibrio liaohensis | reverse complement strand
GCCGTGTCCCGCGCCCTGTCCAGCGCGGACCCGGAACTGGGCACCCAACTGCATCGCCGCATGCTGGGGCGCTTCGGCACGGCGCTGCGCATCGACGTGGACGGCCACGAAGAGCCCGCCGGGCTGCTGGACCGCCTGCTGGGCGGCACGGTGCTGCACGACGTGGTCACCGTGGCCCGGCATACCCTGAAGGCATTGCGCGAGGCCGGCATCTAGCAACGCAACGGCCCGGCTCCCCCCGCCGCCCTGCCAGCCGCATGCCGGTTGCCGGACAGCAGACCTCGCCCCATGCAACGACAGACGCGCCGGATGCGGAAGCACCCGGCGCGTCTTTTTTGCAAAACGGCAGGAACGGAGCGGTTATTCCTCGGCCACGTCGCGCAGCAGCCGGAACAGGGCGCGTCCGGCGCGGGGCGGCTTGCCCGAGGCGCGTTCTGCCAGGGCGTCACGCACCAGCAGGCGCAGGTGGCGCGGGTCCACGTCGGGCCACTGCTCCAGGTAGGGGTGCAGGCGGTCCGGCCCGGCGGCCAGCAGTTGCTCGCGCAGTTCCTCGATGCGGTGGAACTCGTCGTCCTCGGTCTGCTTGACGGCGCGCACCTCGCCCATCTGCGCGGACACGGCCTCCCAGTCCCCTTCCCGGATGACCCGGCCAATGTACTGCAACTGGCGCCGCCGGGCCTCGTGGGTGGACATGGCGTGCCATTCCAGCACCGCCCGTTCGAGATCGTCGGGCAGGCCCATGCCCCGCACCTTGGAAGCAGGCAGGCGGACCAGTTCCTGGCCCAGGGTCTGCATGGCGTTGCTTTCGCGCTTTTTCTGCGAGCGGCTCACATCGCGTACGTCGTTGTCTGTCTCCACCCCGGACGGGGGCAGGGTGTCGGGTATCCTGCGTCGCGCCATGCGCGTTCTCCTTGTTGTCCATACGTGAATGAGGCGGTTCCCGAACGTGGCGGGAACGGGCGAAAAGGCGCCCCAACGGCTGTGCCGGTCGCCGGGCCGATCGCTGTGCCGGTCGCCGGGCTGGTCTTCGGGCCGGTCTTCGGGCCGGTCTTCGGGCCGGTCTTCGGGCCGGTCTTCGGGCCGGTCTTCGGGCCGGTGAGCATGCCGGGGCCGG
>NZ_VSMK01000611.1 GCF_011682075.1 Nitratidesulfovibrio liaohensis | reverse complement strand
AGACGGTCGGCCAGAATGCCCCACGCCTGCGCCACCCTGTCCGGTGCGGACGCCGCAAGCTGGCAGCCGGGCAGGAACAGCCATGCGCAGGTTTCCGCCCCCGCCGGGGCGCGCAGCAGCGCGGCATGCGGCCCGTTGCTGAAGGCCATGTCGTCCAGCGCGAATTCGTGGGTGGAGGGCGGCATCTTGCCGTCATGCACCAGTGTGCGCCGCGCCTCGTGGCACAGCGGGGCCATGTCGAACCCGGTGGGACACACCGTGCCGCACAGCCCGCACAGACTGCACGAATTGATGAACCGGTTGGCCTGATGCACGCCCTTGACGATGGACAGGTTGTTGTAGATGCGCCGGGCGTGCTTTTTGGGATATTCGCCGTACTTTTCCAGATACGGGCACACCTTCACGCATTCCAGACACTGGCATTGCAGGCAGCGGGCCGCTTCGGCGCGATAGGGCGCGTCTGCAATGTCGGGCGCGGTACCGCCCTCCCCCTCGCCTGCGGGCGACAGCGCGGGCAGCGCCACGGGCGCCACCGCCTCCACGCCTTTCAGGCTGGTGAACAATCGTGTTTCGAACGGTCCCTGCCGTTCGCGGCCCGCTTCCAGCGAAACGCCGGTCAGGTGGCGGTCCATGGAGGTGGCGGCATGACGACCATCGGCGGCCTCGTCGATGCAGCGCGCCGCATCTGCCGGGCCGTCCACGGGCCAGCCGCCGCAGAACACGCCGGGCAGATCGGGGTGGGCCAGGGTCAATGCATCGCACCGGTCGCGGTCCGGCAGGCCCAATGCGTTGGCAGCCGCCGGGCTCCACGCCACGAACACCGCCCCGTGCGCGGCGCGCATCTCTTCCAGCACCGCCGCCGTAGGCGCTACCGGTGCGGCAAAGCGCACCTTCAGCCCGGCCAGCCGGTCCAGTTCCCTGTGCAGGGCATCCGGCGGCAGCACGTCCGGGGGGATGGCGGCAAGGCGGCCAGCGGCGGCCATCCGGGGGTCGCTCTCGCCCCCATGCTCTCCACTGTCTTCCAACCACCCGGCCAGGGTCACCGCGTGGCCCTTCTTCGCCAGATCCCAGGCCACGGTCAGCGCGGCCAGCCCGCCGCCCAGCACGGCGGCGC
>NZ_VSMK01000610.1 GCF_011682075.1 Nitratidesulfovibrio liaohensis | reverse complement strand
CTCGGCCTCGACCATCACCGTCAGCCCGGCGCCTCCGGCGGCAAGGGCGCACAGGGCGTCCTCCTGCTCGACCACGGCGGCCACGGTGGGCTCCACGCCCACGGCGGCGAACAACCGCTCCATCACCGGACAGAACGGGCATTCGCACGGCACCCACAGCCAGGGCAGGGCCGCCAGGTCGGCCAGGGTGCCCGATTGCAGTGCCTCCGCCCATTCCAGCGGGCCGATGACGTGCAGCCCGATCCGGGCCAGCGGCGTCACGGCCAGCCCTTCCGGTGCGGCCACGTCATTGGATGGTGCATCTTCCGGCCCGCAGGCCGGATCTCCGCCCGCCCCGTCTGGCGAAGTGTTTTCCGCAAGGTACAGGAAGCCCGCGTCCAGTTTGCCGGACCGCAGGTCGGCCACCACTTCCCAGCTCATGGCGCGCGACAGGCGCAATCGCACGCGGGGTGCGGCCTGACGCAGCAGGGCGTGCGCCGCATCCACCCGCAAAAGATTCGAGGCCGCGTGCAGGGCCATGGTCACCTCGCCCTCCGGTTCACCGCGCAGGGCCAAAGCGCGCGCCCGCAATTCCTCGGCTCCGGCCAGCACCGTCCCCGCCCGCTCGCGCAGGTCGCGCCCGGCATCGGTCAGTTCCATACCGCGCGAAGTACGCCGGAACAGCGCCACCCCCAGTTCTTCCTCCAACGCCCGGATGTGGGCGCTGACGGCGGGCGGGCTGGCGTGCAGCCGCTCTGCCGCACGGGTCAGGTTTCCGGTGTCCGCCACCTCGGCAAAGGTGCGCAACTGATAGAGTTCCATGCTTTTCCCCGCATTCGCCAAAGGCGGCAGCCAGCCGCGAGACCGCTTTCGCCCGGTTGGCCGCCCGTCATTCGTTTTTTCCGAACCCGCCACCGGAACATGCGAATGGCCGCACGGGCGACGCGGGCATACATTCCGGCATCCGATGGTCACCCGAAACATGCAGGAGGACGCAAATGGGATGCAAGGGCTATTTCGATGCCGTGGCGGACAACTGGGACACCCTGCGCGCCGGGTTCTTTTCCGAGGCCGTGCGCGATGCGGCCTGCGCGCGGGCGCCGCTGGCCCCCGGCCAGATGGCGGCGGACGTGGGCGCG
>NZ_VSMK01000609.1 GCF_011682075.1 Nitratidesulfovibrio liaohensis | reverse complement strand
CTACGAGCGAGATTCGTTCATGGAGTGGTTTGCTCGCCGGGTGAAGGAGCCTGAACCCAAAACCATCCGGGGCGGCGCACCTGCCCCACAAAGCCGGAGTGCTGAAGTACTTGGCTATCTTACTGATGGTTTTGGAGTGGGCTAAGCGTGTCCGTGATTGGCCGCGTTGCTCCTGACCACGCTTTGGTGTGGCGCGGCCAATTCCTATCTTTACCACGAGTGCCACGAGGTATGTATGTATACGAATCATTATTCGGGTAGGACTTGTACATTTAGTCCAAGGTTTCGTGAGTACTCCACTGAGCAGGACGCAGTTCGGCGTCTATCTATCTTGGAGTACTTGGCGCGTGAAACGGTCGAGATTGAGCTTCGCAAGAACCCACAAGCTGCTTTCGATCGTTTGGATGTTTCTATGTCGAACGATGACTTCATCGTTGAGATTGATCCAGGAAAAAGAGAATATGGGGCATGGTTACACCATTCAAATGGTCGGCATGGGCAAAGTTTGGTCGATTTGTTGACGTTACATTTAGGGTTCGACACTATTCGTGGTTTTTTTAGAATTGCGGCATTGTTGAACATAGACACGAGCCCTGAGGCGCGCTTTTTTCAGGGGTGCGACCCCGGTTGGCATGAGTGCAGAGCCGGTGTCGAGGCTAGAGGTTTTAAAAGAGGTGCGAATAGCTATCCTTACTATAAGTTGAATAATGCAAGTGGAGTATTTTACCATTATACAAAAGATAATGGTGATCTGAGAGGAGGTGTTGTTAAGTTTTTTGATGAAAAAGGAACGGTCTTTAAGCTCCCACTCGTCAAGTTCTATAAGAATAATAAATACAATTCTTGTCATTCAGAGTGGCAGTGGCGCGCATTTCACGGGTGTTTTCCGTTGTTCGATCTGCATAAACTTGTAGCAGAACCGCTGCATACTGTGCTTTGCGCCTTGGACGAGGAAACAGCTTCTCAGATATCATTGGATCATGGGTGGCTTGTTGGTAAGCGTCACATCACCTCCTTCTACCGCCCTCGTTTGAAATCCTGCATGCTCATCCTCCAATCAAGGAGGTGCGGGTATGCCGTCGAATCGCAGGCGAAGGTCGAAAAAGGAGTCTTATTGGCGGG
>NZ_VSMK01000608.1 GCF_011682075.1 Nitratidesulfovibrio liaohensis | reverse complement strand
AGCAGCGCGCCCGAAGCGGCAGGCAGGCCCGGCGTGGTGCCGGGCCCGTTGCCGTCGGCCAGCCACGCCTGCACGGACGGATGTTGCCAGCCCCATCAGGCTCACCAGGCCCATCAGGCAGGCCCCGTTGGCCAGGCAGGGCATGACCATGGCGGCCATGGCCATGACGGCTGCTGCGGTTGCGCCCATGCCACTGCCTCCGCTTTGGCCTCCGCCTCTGTCCCGGCGCATGCGCCTGCCATGGCCCCCCGCCCCGCGCAGATTCCGGCCCTGGCCGGATGCTCGTGCTGCGGCAGCGCGTGCGCCGTCCCCGTCCCTGTCGACGCGCCTTCCGGCCTGCTGGCCCTGCTGCCGTCCGGCCTGACCGCGTTGTGGCAGCGCCAGTCCTCGCTGCTGCTGTGCATCCTGAGCGGCATCGCCCTTGTGGCGGGCATCGGCGTGGAATGGGCGCGCACCGGTTCCTTGCTGGAGGTGTTCGCGGAGTCGGGTGTGCCCCATGCGGCCACGCTGGCCCTGTGGCTGGCGGCGGCGGTGGCGGGTGCCTGGCGGGTGCTGCCGCGCGCGCTGCACTCGGTGCGCAGCCTGCGCCCCGACATGAACCTGCTGATGGTCACGGCGGTCATCGGCGCGGCGGCCATCGGCCAGTTCTTCGAGGGTGCCTCGGTGGCGTTCCTGTTCGCCGTGGCCAACCAACTGGAATCATGGAGTGTGGACCGGGCGCGCTCGGCCATTGCTGCGCTGCTGGACATTTCGCCCTCGCGGGCCTTGCTGCTTTCATTGCCAGGTGGCCTGCCTGGCGCCCCCGTGGAGACCGCCGTGGAAAACGTGCCCGTGGGTTCGCGCATTCTCATCCGCGCGGGCGACCGCGTGCCTCTGGACGGCACGGTGGCGGCGGGCAGCTCGGACATCGACCAGTCGCCCATCACCGGCGAATCCATGCCCGTGCCCAAACGGGTGGGCGAGCCGGTCTACGCGGGCACCATCAACGGCGGCGGCGTGCTGGAGGTGCTGACCACCCGCGCCGCGTCGGACACCACGCTTGCGCGCATCCTGCACATGGTCGAGGCGGCCCAGTCGCGCCGCGCCCGCGCCGTGCAGTGGGTGGACCGCTTCGCCGCCGTGTACACCCCGGC
>NZ_VSMK01000607.1 GCF_011682075.1 Nitratidesulfovibrio liaohensis | reverse complement strand
CCAGCCAGCCGCCGATGCTGCCGCGCCTTCGCTGCTGTCCGGGGGCACGGCCCCGGCGGGCCGGTGCGGCTACTGCACCCACCGCATCTTCGGGCGCGGCAAGATCGTGCAGCACCTGCCGCCCGACAAGTACCGCGTGAACTTTCCCGGTTTCGGCCTCAAGGTGATCATGGCCGAATACCTGACGCTGGAATCCGACTGACGCGGGCAGCGCCGTCAGGCCGATGCGGCATGGCGGCGTGCTCCGGCGGCGCGAAAGGCGCCGCCCGTCCCGAAGGCGCAGGCGAAGCGTGTTTCGCCGCCCGCGCGCGGGGCGTTCCACTGCACATCCCAGGAGCCTTAGCATGACCCGGCTTGCCTCAGAGGACGATTTCCTCGCCGCCATCGACCGCCATTTCAGCAATGCCCACCCCCACCTGTGCGTGGGACGCGGCGACGACTGCGCCGTCATCGCCTGTCCGCCGCGCATGGCCGTGAGCACCGACCTGTTCAACGAGCACAGCCACTTCCGCACCAGCTACTTCACCCCCGGCGACATCGGCCACAAGGCGCTGGCCGTGAACATCAGCGATCTGGCCGCCTGCGGCGCGCGCCCGCTGGGCTTCAGCCTGGCGTTCACCGCGCCCGCCGACCTTTCGCGCGAGTTCTGCGACGAGATGCTGTCCGCCATGGCCGCGCTGGCCCGCGAGCACGACATGGCCCTGTCCGGGGGCGACCTGACCCGGGGCGATGCCCTGTCCCTGTGCATCACCGTATGGGGCGGCCCCGCGCCGCGCCTCACCCATGCGGGCATCATGGAGGATGGCGGGCCGGAAGGTGGGGAGAGTTGCGCGGCTGATGCCGCAGGCGGCAGCGAGTCCATCGGCGGTCACCCGCAACCCTCTGCCGGGGGCGCGTCGCCCTTCCTGCGCCGGGGCGGCTGCCAGCCGGGCGACCAGCTGTTTCTTGTGGGCCGCGTGGGTCTGGCCCGCGTGGGCCTGCTGGCGCTGGAAAGCATGGGGGCAGAAGCCGCGCGCCTGTACCCGGAGGCGTGCCGCGCCCACTTGCGCCCGCGTCCGCAGGTGGCGGCGGGGCTGGCGTTGGCGGGCATCTGCGGCACCGGCGACGCGCGCATCGCGCTCATGGACGTGTCCGAC
>NZ_VSMK01000606.1 GCF_011682075.1 Nitratidesulfovibrio liaohensis | reverse complement strand
GCGCAGGGGGGCATGCACGATGCGCCATCGGGCCGCGCGGTGCCGGTCTGGCCGCCTCCGCGCGGGCGTGCCGTCCTGCAGCACCCGGCGTCGGGCGTGACCTTGCGCATCCCTCCCCATCCCTCTGCATCGTTGCGCATCCTTTGCCCGGCCTCTTGCCGTGCCCGGTCGGGTGCGTATATCGTGAAGGATGGCCGCGTGCCCGTGCGCGGCAGTCACAGTGCAAGCTTCGCGGGTACGCGGATACAGGGACCACGGGACTGCGGGACATGCAGGTCATGCAGGGCTGGGTGAACACGCATGCGGTTGCACGCGGGGCAGCACATACGGAGGCGGACATGATTGGCGGCAACGATACGGACAGGTTTGCGCGCGGCACCGGCAGGCCCCGCGTGGTCATCGTGGGGGGCGGCTTCGGCGGGCTGTGGGCGGCGCGGCGTCTGGCGCGTTCGGGCCGGGTGGACGTGGTGCTGGTGGACCGCAACAACTACCATACCTTTTTGCCGTTGCTGTATCAGGTGGCGGCGGCGGAGATAGAGCCGGAGCAGATCGCCTATCCCCTGCGCGGGGTGTTCAGGGGGCAGCAGCGGGTCAGCGTGGCGCTGGCGGACGTGCGCGGGGTGGATGCGGAACGGCGCGTGCTGCACACCGACGGGCCGGATATTCCCTACGACCACCTTATCCTTGCGCCGGGCAGCCTTACCTCGTTCTTCGGGGTGCCGGGCGCGGCGGAGAATGCCTATACCCTGAAATCGCTGGAAGACGCGGTGCGCCTGCGCAACCACATCCTGGCCTGCTTCGAGCGGGCCAGCCTGACCGAAGACCCGGGCCGGCGCGCGGCGCTGCTTACCTTCACCGTGGTGGGCGGCGGCCCCACCGGGGTGGAATTTGCCGGGGCGCTGGCGGAACTGGTGCGCACCCCGCTGGCGCGCGATTTTCCGGAACTGGCGGGCAAGACGCCCCCGCGCATCGTGCTGCTGGAAGCGGCGGACGGCCTGCTGACCGGCTTTCCCGAACAGTTGCGCGCCTACGCCCGCGACAGGCTGGCCCTGATGGGCGTGGAGGTGCGCACCCGGGCCGGGGTGGCCGAGGTTGGCCCCACCGACGTGCGCCTGGGTGACGGCCTGCGCATCGCCACCTGCACCGTG
>NZ_VSMK01000605.1 GCF_011682075.1 Nitratidesulfovibrio liaohensis | reverse complement strand
GCTCTTCCGATCTGGCGTGGTGCAGGAACAGCGTGGCGGGTGCGGGGGGGCGTGCGCTGTGCGGCGCGCCCTGCGGCATGGTGGTGGCGCCCGCGCCGTCCGGGTTGCCGTAACGTGTATCGCCCACGATGGAGTGCCCCAGCGCGGCGAGGTGGGCGCGGATCTGGTGGCGCGCCCCCTTGCGGATGACGCAGCGTACCAATGTACAGGGCGTACAGGGCGCGCCGGGGGTGCTGGCGGAGCCGGGCGCGTGTGGGGTGTAGGCGGGCGTGGGGGCGGAATCTTGCCCGGCATCGCCCGCGAGGGTGGACGGGCAGGGTGCGGCATTGGGCATGTCCGTTGCCTGCATGACGCCCAGCGGCGTGACCCCGGTGTGGCGCAACGGGTCGGACGTATCCTGCGGCAGGACGCGGGTGGTGGCCCGGTTGGCCGTGTCCAGCGCGCGGCGCATGGTGGCCGGACCATCCAGCACGCCGTGCACCAGGGCAAGGTAGGTCTTGGTGGCCTGACCGGAATTTTCGGCTGCGTGGAAGTGATCGGCGGCCTGCGGGGTGCGCGCGGCCAGCAGAATGCCGGAGGTGGGGCCGTCCAGTCGGTTGAGCAGGCGCGGGAACCCCGTGGCGCCATCCGCGCCGGGCATTGACCGGGAAGCATCGGAAGCGGCCAGATCAGCCAAGTCCGTCAGCTCAGGCACGCAAGCCAGACCGGCCCGACCCGCTCGATCCGCAAGGGCAGACTCTCCGAGCAGGGCAGGCAACAGTGCCTCCACGCTGGGGGCGGCGCTGCCCGCAATGGCGGCGGAATGCAGCCCGCCGGGCTTGTACAGGGCCACCAGCCCGTCGGCCTCTGCCAGCACGTGCGGCATATCAGTAACATTTCCGGAGAGATATCTGCCGGGCGTGGCGCCCCCCCGTGCGGCGTCCGGGGGTATGTTGGGCACCATATGGGGCGCAATGTCCGGCGAGAGGCTTGGCGCGGTGTCCTGTAGGCTATCCGGCCCGACACTCGGTTCAACATTCGTGGGGGTGTCCGGCGCCTTGCCGTGCGTTGCATCCAGCGGGCGCAATTCCACACGCTGTCCGGCGCGCACCCGCGTGCCCGGCTGGGCGGGGCGCCCGTCCAGCAGCACGGCGTGGGTCAGCCACAGGCGGCGGCG
>NZ_VSMK01000604.1 GCF_011682075.1 Nitratidesulfovibrio liaohensis | reverse complement strand
GCCGCGTCGGGCGACGCCTCGGCGGCGGTCAGCCATCTGCGCACGGCACTGGCCCGCCTTGCCGCCGTGCTGCGCCAGTAGCATTCCGCCGCACGACTGACGCCTGCCTCCGGAACGCGCGCCCATCCCCCCTCCGCATCCGCGAGTACCTGCCGCTGCCTGGCGGTGCCCCGCTTCACCACCGGCAACCTGACAAGCCAGACACCCAGGCATGCCGGGCGGTCTAAAGCAAAACCACATCTGGCCGATGAAGTTTCCGACGGGGTGCGCCACTCCGTCGCGACTCTTTCGGAAGGTAGTCCCATGCTTTGCCGTTCTCGTACATTCCGAGGCTATGCCCGCGGCCTGCTGCTGGCCGTGGCCCTGACCGCTTCCGTTCCCGCCGCCCCGGGCCTGTGCGGTCCGGCGGCAACGCCGCCGCCGCGCAACGTGCCCGACAAGCCCTTTGCCGATACCCGCTCCGGGCGCTCCGTCAGCGAACCCGATGACTGGAGTCGCCTGGCCACGGCCACGGCCTTGCGGGTGTACAAGGCCCTGGACGACCGCAGGGACCTGGTGGCCCTGCCCATCCGCATCACCCCGCCCAACGCACGGCCCTTCGCACTGGCCTACCAGAACCTGCTGGCCACCGAACTGGTGTCGCGGGGGATGCAGGTTACGCTGGCGCCGGAGGCCGATTCGGTGGATCTGGATTTCGCGGTGCACGCCGTGCCCGTGGGGGCGCAACGGCCCGTGACCGATGCGGTCGCCAACCCCGGGGCCAAGTGGGAAGTGGTGCTGACCACCACCATGTGGCACGGCAACCGCTACGTCATTCATACGTCGGACGGATTCGTGGTGCGCGGGGACGAGCTTGGCAAGTACGTGGACCCCGACGCGCCCGGCCACACCGTGCGGCCCTTCCGGCCGCGCAGCGTGCCCATGGTCAACAGGTAGGGCGCACAGATCAGCCGAAAGCACGAGTGCGGAATTTCCGCCGCGCTTTCGCAACAGCACAGACCGGGAGGCGACGCATGTCCGCATCCAGCAAATATTCCAAGCCGTTTCGGGCCGCGCTGCCCACGGCGCTTGTGGCAGGGCTGGTGGCCCTGGCCCTGCACGCCGTACCGGCGCTGGCCGATGCCGGTCCCGTGGGGGCCGCAGCGCGCCAGCCCGCC
>NZ_VSMK01000603.1 GCF_011682075.1 Nitratidesulfovibrio liaohensis | reverse complement strand
GCCGCCAGCGCATCGGGCGGCAGCGACCGGCGCGACATGCGCCCGGCCAGCACCACGCCGATGCCCCGCCCACCCCGCAGGGCGATGGGGTTTACCCGCGCCGGGGCAATGGGCCGGGGCGCAAGCGCCGCCCAGAAGTCCACGAGGTTCACGGGGGACAGGCGGCGGTGGGCCACCCAGCGAAAGGCCATGCGCATCCAGCGGTCGCGCAGGGGTTGACCGTTCAGGCTGCGGTAGCCGCGCACAATGTCGGGCGGAAACAGCGCGGCAAGGGCCATGTTCAGCCCGGAATTGTTCAGGTTGTAGACGGTATCGAAGCCTTCCGCCGCCAGGGCCGCGAAGGCGCGGGCGTTGTGCGCCAGCACGTCCGTCTGCGGGACACCGCCATGGGCGCGCACGCCGTGCACGGTGACGCCGGGGTAGACCAGCCGGGCCAGTTCCGCCAGCGTGGCGTCCACCGCCAGATGCACCTCGGGCAGATGCTCTTCAGGCAGATGCTCCTCGGGGGCGGGAGCAACCGCCTCCCCCGGGCCCTGCCCCGCGCCGTGCGTGCCGCCACCGTCGGTCCCCTCCCCGTTCAGCAACGACAGTACCAGACGCTTGGTCTGCACGAGATCGCCGAAGCGGGCCAGCTGGATGACGAGGTGTTTGGCCATGCGGGTGCCTGCCGGGTAATGGGATGCGCAAGGTGCTGGCGTCGTTGCGGGAATTGCCCGCATCAACCGTTGTCGGCAGACTAGCCCAAGTGCGGCGCGGCGGCAAGGCGGGCCGCGCAATACCGGACAATGCGAACGACGCCTGACGCGGCGGGGCCTGCCTGTTTCGTGGACAGGCCACAGGCCCGGCGCATCACCCCGTGAAATCCACGGCGTCAATCACAGTTGCCAACCGTTGCCCTTCCCGCGTCCGTCCCCCCCATGCCGCCCTTCCATCCCTCGCGTGCCATCCTTCCGCCCATCACGCTCCGGACCGGTTTTACTTTGCCTGCCCCTCGTGTATACGATCCCAATGCGCTATTATCCCCTGCTTCTCGACCTGCATGGCCGCGCCTGCCTGGTGGTGGGCGCGGGGGGCGTGGGGCGCCGCAAGCTGGCATCGCTGCTGGACAGCGGCCCGGCCAGCGTGCTGGTGCTGGACGCCAACCCGGCGGCCCCGGAC
>NZ_VSMK01000613.1 GCF_011682075.1 Nitratidesulfovibrio liaohensis | reverse complement strand
CACGGGCCTTCGCGGCGCGCTGCGCGGGGGTGCTCGTGCTCAAGGGCGCGGGCAGCCTCGTCACCCGGCGCGACCGGCCCATCACCATCATTCCCCTTGCCGCCCCCACGCTTGCCGTCGCCGGTTCGGGCGATGTGCTTTCCGGCCTTGCCGGTGCCCTGCTGGCGCAGGGCGCACCGCCAGAGGTGGCCGCCAGTCTTGCCGCATATCTGCATGCCAAGGCCGGACAACTGCTGCTGCACGACTACCCCGCACGGGGCAACACCCCACGCGAAATCGCCGACGCCATTCCCCGCGCGCGAAAGGAGCACCTTCCATGCTGCTAGCCAAGAACATCATGACCGCCGCCCCCGTCACCGTCACCCCGGAAACCGGCATCGCCGAAGCGGCCCGCATCATGATCCAGCGCAAGTTCAACGGCCTGCCCGTGGTGGACGGAAAGGGAACCCTCGTCGGCGTCATCTGCCAGAGCGACCTCATCGCCCAGCACAAGAAGCTGAACCTGCCGACGCTGTTCACCGTGCTTGACGGCTTCATCCCCCTGCGTTCCATGAGCGACCTAGACGAGGAGATGCGCAAGATCTCCGCCACCAACGTGGGCCAGGCCATGACGCCGGACCCGGTCACGGTGACCCCGGAAACGCCCATCGACGAAGTGGCCAGCCTGATGGTGGACTCCAAGTACCACACCCTGCCCGTGTTGGACGCGGGCGAACTGGTGGGCGTCATCGGCAAGGAGGACGTGCTGCGCACCCTTGCGGGGGCGTAGCCGTCGGGCGCATGGCCCCAGCGCATTCAGCCCGGCCCTTTCAGCCCGACCAGCCCATCGGGGATGACACCGCTCTGACCCTGCGGCTGCCCGCCCCCGGCGACACCTTGCGCCTGGGGCGCGTCTTGGCGTTGGCCCTTGCGGCCCAGCCCGGTACGCGCACCCTTCTGCTGTCCGGCGGGCTTGGCGCGGGCAAGACCACCCTCGTGCGCGGCCTGGTAGAGGCGCTGCCCGGCGGCGACGACGCCGAGGTCAGCAGCCCCAGCTTCAATATTTGCAACATGTACCCCACCCGGCCGGAAACGGCCCATTACGACCTCTACCGACTGGAGCAGGCGCCCGGCGCCGCACTGGCGGTGGCGGACGACGCCCTGCTGGACCTTCTGGAAACGGAAGGCCCCCGACGGGTGCTGGTCATCGTCGAATGGGCCGAACGCCTTCCGGCCAACGTGCTGCCCCCCGACCGGCTGGAGCTTACCTGGCTTCCGGCCACGCACGGCAGGCTCATCATGGCCATTGCCCGGGGAGAGGCGGCACGCCGCGTACTGGCTGTGACGGCGCGCGAGGTCGCGGACCTCGTGATGCCGGAAACGGCGCCCGATACTGCGGCGGACACGGCCATGCAGGCCCCCGCCGCCGGTAACGTCCGTGCCACACAGGGCACGCAGGGCACCGACGAGAACACGTAGCGATGCGCAGGGCCACGGCCCGGCGCACAACACCAACAACGCTCGACACAACGCACGATAAGGAAGCGGTATGCGTATTCTGGTGCAGAAGTTCGGCGGCACGTCCGTCGCCAACCTCGAGTGCATGAAGCAGGTGCGCGAGAAGGTGCGGCGGGCGCTGCGCGACGGCTACAAGCCGGTGGTGGTGCTTTCCGCCCGCTCGGGCGAAACCAACCGCCTGCTGGCCCTGGCCGATGAATGGTCCACGGACCCCGACCCGGCAGAGGTGGATGCTCTCATCGCCACCGGCGAACAGGTTTCGGTGGCGCTCTTCTCCATGCTGCTCAAGGATTCGGGCATCAAGGCCCGCTCCATGACCGGGTTCCAGGTGCCCATCACCACCAGCGACGCCTTCGGGCGGGCGCGGATCATGGACATCGACGCCTCCCGCCTGCGCAAGGAACTGGAAACCCACGACGTCATCGTGGTGGCCGGGTTCCAGGGCGTGACGCCCGAAGGGCGCATCACCACGCTGGGGCGCGGCGGGTCCGACACCAGCGCCGTTGCGCTGGCCGCGGCCTTGGGTTCCGCGGAATGCGAAATCTACACCGACGTGGACGGCGTTTACACCACCGACCCCAACCTGTGCTCCACCGCCCGCAAGCTGGACCGAGTCTCGTATGACGAGATGCTGGAAATGGCCAGCATGGGCGCGAAGGTGCTGCAAATCCGGTCCGTGGAGTTCGCCAAGAAGTACAAGGTGCCCGTCCACGTGCGCTCTACATTCACCGACACCCCGGGTACCATGGTCACCCAGGAGGATTGCGAGATGGAAGCCGTACTCGTTTCCGGCATAGCCTACGACAAGGATCAGGCGCGGGTGACCCTGCGCAGCGTGCCCGACAAGCCGGGCGTTTCCGCCGCCATCTTCGGCCCGTTGTCGCAGCAGGGCATTCTTGTTGATATGATCGTCCAGAACCCCAGCCGCGACGGCGTGACGGACATGACCTTCACCGTGCCCCGCAAGGACCTGAAGAAGACCCTGGCGCTGATGGAGGAAATCCGCGCCCGGACCGGTGCGCAGGAAGTGCTGCACGACACCCAGGTGGCCAAGGTTTCGGCCATCGGCGTGGGCATGCGCAACCATTCGGGCGTGGCGGCCAAGGCCTTTGCGGCGCTGCACGCCGAAAACATCAACATCCTGATGATCAGCACCTCCGAAATCAAGATTACCTGCCTCATCGAGGAAAAGTACACCGAACTCGCCGTGCGCACCCTGCACGACGCCTTCGGCCTGAATCACGATCTCGGCAACGCGTAGGGCACGGTCATGACCCGGCGCATACAACTGTACGACACCACCCTGCGTGATGGTTCGCAATCCGAGGACATCAACCTCACTGCGGCCGACAAGCTGAAGATCGCCCTCAAACTGGACGAGATCGGCATTGACCGCATCGAGGGCGGATGGCCGGGATCGAACCCGGTGGACGTGGCGTTCTTCAAGGAAATAGCGAATTACCACCTGAAGCATGCGGTGATCAGCGCCTTCGGCAGCACGCATCACCCCAACTTCACGGCGGACAGCGACCCCAACCTGCGCGCCATCGCGGAATCCGGGGCGCGGGTGGCCTCCATCTTCGGCAAGTCGTGCGAGGTGCACGCGGCAGAGGCCCTGCGCCTGGACGCCGCGCGCAATCTGGAGATCATCGGCGACTCGGTGGCCTTCCTGAAGGGGAAGCTGGCCGAGGTGTACTTTGACGCGGAGCACTTCTTCGACGGGTACAAGCACAACGCCGCCTATGCGCAGAGCGCGTTGCGCCGCGCCCACGAGGCGGGCGCCGACGTGCTGGTGCTGTGCGACACCAACGGCGGCACCCTGCCGCACGAGGTGGCGCGCATCGTGGCCGAAGTGCGCGAGGCCCTGCCCGGTGCCGCCGTGGGCATCCACGCCCACAACGACTGCGAGTTGGCCGTGGCCAACTCCATCGCGGCGGTGCAGGCCGGTGCCGTGCAGATCCAGGGCACCATCAACGGGGTGGGCGAACGCTGTGGCAACGCCAACCTGTGTTCCATCATTCCCACGCTGGAGCTGAAGTTCGGCGGCGAGTACACCTGCCTGCCCGAGGGCCGGTTGCAGCAGCTCACGGCGGTGGCCGCCTACGTTTCGGAGGTGGCCAACATACCGCCGTTCAGCCGCCAGCCGTACGTGGGCCGGTCGGCCTTTGCCCACAAGGGCGGGGTGCACGTCAGCGCGGTGAACCGCAAGTCGTCGCTGTACGAGCACATCAGCCCCGACGTGGTGGGCAACCGCCAGCGCATCCTGATCACCGAACTGGCCGGGCGCAGCAACATCGTCTCGCTGGCGCGGCGCTTCGGCTTTCATCTGGACAAGGACGAGCCGGTGGTCAAGGGCCTGCTGACCGAGCTGAAGAAGAAGGCCAGCCTGGGCTACGACTACGCCGCCGCCGAGGCATCGGTGGAACTGCTGATCCTGCGCAAGCTGGCCCGGCGCGGCGTGCGCGAGTTCTTCCGGCTGTTGCAGTTTCGGGTGCTGGAAACCAAGCACGACAGCGAAGGCGAACCGGTTTCCGAAGTCTCCGTGATGGTGGACGTGGAAGGGGTGACCGAACACACCGCCGCCACCGGACGCGGTCCGGTGAACGCGCTGGACAACGCCCTGCGCAAGGCCCTGCTGGGCTTCTACCCGCGCCTGAGCGAAATGCGCCTGCTGGACTTCAAGGTACGCGTGCTGACCGGCGCGGAAACCGGCGGTGGCACGGCATCCACCGTGCGGGTGCTCATCGAGTCGGGCGATTCCGACAGCCGTTGGGTGACCGTGGGCGTGTCGTTCAACATCATAGAGGCAAGCTGGCAGGCCCTGGCCGATTCCGTCACCTACAAGTTGTACAAGGACGAGCACGCCCGCAGGGCAGGCTCGGACGGCGAGTAGAGTCGAGCACGCCCGCAGGGCAGGCTCGGACGGAGAATAGAATCGAACACGCACGGGCTCGGCCAGCAAGTGGAGTCGAGCACGCACGGGCTCGGCCAGCGAGTGGAGTCGAGCACGCACGCAGGGCGGGTTCGGACACAGACCTCTACCATACGTGGTCGGGGTACCCGCTCCGCCGCCGTACCCACGACAGCATCGCCCCTGCAACGCCCCGGTCACAAGGCCGGGGCGTTTTCTCATGCCCGCTGTTTCCCGGGTCAATGCTTGGACAAGCATTTCCTTCCACTCCTGCACTACCGCTTCCCCTCCCTGTTGCGCCCATTTCCGACAAATCTTCAATAGGCACGGGCAGAAAAGCTTATCCCTGCTCAGAATTTTGCGTAGCACCCCCATAAACCAGATAGCACGTTTATAAAATTATTCACACTATCAAGCGCGTTTGACCACTCAACCGTCGCAACATGGCCCCCAAAATCACTTTTTTCTATCAAAACCCACCCCTGCCATCGACATCGCATTGACCCTGGCGACGGGGGGGGGCTATTCGTCATTGAAAGAATACGGGGCTATCGCGGGAAAATAGCCACTACGGTCTATGCAACGCCGCAACCAAGGAGGCAGGGATGAGTCTCAACAGGCGTGATTTCGTCAAATTGTGCACAGGTACGGTTGCAGGGTTCGGAATATCCCAGATGTTCCACCCCGCCGTCTGTGAAGCCATTTCCGGTTCGCTGAACGGCGAACGGCCCCCGGTGCTCTGGCTGCAGGGCCAGGGTTGCACCGGTTGTTCGGTGTCGCTGCTGAACTCGGTGCACCCCACCATCGCCGACGTTCTGCTGAAGGTCATCAGCCTGGAGTTCCACCCCACCGTCATGGCGTGGGAAGGCGAACCCGCCATGGAACACATGATGAAGATCGCGGAACAGTACAAGGGCAAGTACTTCGTGGTGGTCGAAGGGGCGGTGCCCACCGAGGCCGACGGCAAGTACTGCATCATCGGCGAAGCGCACCACAAGGAAATCTCCATGGTTGACGCCATGAAGAGCGTTGCCGCCAATGCCGCCGCCGTGCTGGCCGTGGGAACCTGCGCGGCCTACGGTGGCATTCCCGCCGCCCAGGGCAGCGAAACCGGCGCCAAGTCGGTATCCGCGTTCTTCAAGGAAAACGGCATCGCCACCCCGGTGGTGAACATTCCCGGCTGCCCGCCCCACCCCGACTGGATCGTGGGCACCGTGGTGGTGGCGCTGAACGCCATCAAGGCCAAGGGGCTTGCTGCGGGCCTTGGCGACGTGGTCAAGCTGCTTGACGCCGATGGTCGCCCCACCCCCTTCTATGGCCGCAACGTGCATGAAAACTGTCCCTACCTTGAAGCGTACGACGCCGGGAAGATGTGCGAAACCTTCACCAAGAAGGACGGCTGCCGCTACGACCTCGGCTGCAAGGGCCCCATGTCCATGTGCGACAGCTTCGAGCGCAAGTGGAACGGCGGCGTGAACTGGTGCGTCTCCAACGCGGTGTGCATCGGCTGCGTCGAACCCGACTTCCCTGACGGCAAGTCTCCCTTCTACTCGGCCTAGCCCCGGCGCCATACACCAAGGAGGAAACCATGTCCGGCTGTACACCCAAGGCCGCTCCTGCCGGGGCCACCGGCAAGGCGACCATCGCCATCGACCCGGTAAGCAGAATCGAAGGCCACCTGAAAGCCGAAGTCACCGTTGAAAACGGCGTGGTGGTTGACGCCCGCCTGTCCGGCGGCATGTACCGCGGCTTTGAAACCATCCTGCGCGGGCGCGACCCGCGCGACGCCTCTCAGATCGTGCAGCGCATCTGCGGCGTGTGCCCCACGGCGCACTCCACCGCCTCGTGCATGGCGCTGGACAACGCCTTCAAGGTCAAGGTGCCCACCAACGGCCGCCTTACCCGCAACCTGACCTTCGGCGCCAACTACCTGCAGTCGCACATCCTGCACTTCTACCACCTGGCCGCCCTGGACTTCGTGCAGGGGCCGGACAGCGCACCCTTCGTGCCGCGCTTCGCCAAGCCCGACCTGCGCCTGCCCAAGGACATCAACGCCGCCGCGGTGGACCAGTACCTGGAAGCGCTTGAAGTGCGCCGCATCTGCCACGAAATGGTCGCCATGTTCGGCGGGCGCATGCCCCACGTGCAGGGCCAGGTCGTGGGCGGCACCACGGAAATCCCCACCAAGGAAGCCCTTGTCGAATACGCCGCCCGCTTCAAGAAGGTGCGCGAATTCGTCGAAAAGAAATACGTGCCCGTGGCCTACACCGTGGGCGCTGCCTACAAGGACCTGTTCAAGTTTGGCCAGGGCTACAAGAACTGCATCTCGTTCGGCGCCTTCCCGCTCAACGATGCCATGACCGAGCTGCACCTGAAGCGCGGCGTGTACATCGACGGCAAGGACCAGCCGTTCGATCCCAAGCTGATCAAGGAATACGTCAAGTACTCCTGGTTCGACGACGCCACCACCGGCCTGCACTTCTCGGAAGGCAAGACGGTGCCCGCGCCCAACAAGGCCGGTGCGTACAGCTTCGTCAAGGCGCCCCGCTACAACGGCAAGGCCGTTGAATCCGGCCCGGTGGCCCGCATGTGGGTCACCAACCCCGAGCTGTCGCCCATGGGCCAGAAGCTGCTGAAGGACCTGTTCAAGCTGAACGCCAAGCGCTTCCGCGACCTTGGCGAAGACGCCGCCTTCTCGGTCATGGGTCGCCATGTGGCCCGCGCCGAAGAAACGTACTACATGCTTTCCGCCATCGAACGCTGGCTGAAGGAAGTGAAGGCTGGCGAAGAAACCTTCGCCGCCGCCGAAATCCCCGCCAAGTCCGAGGGCGTGGGCTTCACCGAAGCGCCGCGTGGCTCGCTGGTCCACTACATCAACATCAAGGACCAGAAGATCGACAACTACCAGATCGTGTCCGCCACGCTCTGGAACTGCAACCCGCGCGACGACAGCGGCCAGCTTGGCCCGGTGGAACGCGCCCTGATCGGCACCCCCGTGCCGGACATCAGCAACCCGGTGAACGTGGCGCGGGTGATCCGCGCCTTCGACCCGTGACTGGGCTGCGCCGTGCACGTGCTGCACGCTGAATCCGGCAAGGTCTCCGTCGTCGAAGTGAAGTAGACGCCGCATACCGAACCTATGGAGGGGGCCAGACCGGCAGGGCCGGCCTGGTCCCCTCTTGCATTTCCGTCCCGTGCGCACCGCAGCCGGGGCGCTTGCGCAGTGCGCAGCCCCGCCATAGTGTGGGCCGTGCACGTGCATGCGTATGGCAATCGTCGCCGCGCAACCCGGACACATGCGCCAGTGCGACTGCCAGCCTGCTGCGACGGCCAGACCACCCAGGCTGCCACATCCGCCGCGCCCCTGAAACCGGGTGGCATCCAGAGCGCACATCTTTTTCGCTTACGTACAGGAAATCATGGAGCCCACATGCAGAAGCTGCTCGTACTCGGCATTGGCAATACCCTGCTTACTGACGACGGCGTCGGCGTCTTTGCCGTGGAAGAACTGATGAAGGAAACCTGGCCCCAGAATGTCACTTTGATGGACGGCGGCACCTTCACCCAGGACATCTTCTACCTGTTCGAAGGGTACGACCGCCTGCTGGTGCTGGACATCGTCCACGCCAAGGGCGCTCCCGGCACCATCTACCGCCTGTCGGAAGACGACCTGGTCCAGAACGAAAAGCAGCGGCTGTCCATCCACGACGTGGACCTCATCGACTCGCTGAAGATGGCCGAACTGCGCGGCCCGCGCCCGCGCATGCAGGTCATCGGCATGGAACCGCACGACTTCCTGAACTGGAACATCGGCCTTTCCGAACCGGTGCAGGCCTCCTTTGCCCGTTTTGTCGAGGTGGCACGCGAGGAAATCCGCACCATCATCGCGGAAATGGAGCAGGCAGGCTGATACCGCAGGGGTGACCGGGCACGCTGACGCATCAGGTCCGGGCGTCAACCGACGCCGACGGGGCGAAGCACCGTGCGCACGGCTTGCGGGACAGGGATCGTGCCTGTCGGGACAGGGCCGAGCATGACGGGTCACGGCTGATCAGGGCATGTCAAGTTGATACTGATGGTTACGGGAAGATTCAGGCACATGCGGGCCACTTCCTGCTGATGCCCCACCGCATGTGCCCCTGTCACTCGCATACGTTTTGCAGATTACAACAAAAGGCGTGACACGTTTTATAGAAACGTGTCACGCCTTTTGTATTGCACCAACGATTGCTCAACACCATTCACCATGCAAAATTGAACGAACAAACAATACATCGTGGCAGCAATCCTCTACTCCGCTGCATGGTCGCAATACGCATCCTGCCGCGCCACGGCTGCCGTTGCAGGCAGCCATTCCCTTCCGCGATGCAGAAATGTGTGCCGCATTTGCATTTTCAATTGGAATAACGTTTCAATGTGTTGTACCTTCCCGGCAAACGTGCGGACAGGTCGCCGCGGGAAACGGATGCACGCAGAAGCGGTCGCAGCCGGGGGGCCTTTCGCACCAGTACGACCCTTACCCCGCCGCGCCGCTGGCGGCGGGCAGGCACGGCGATACGCCGTGCCGAAGGAGGCAGGGATGAAAATCTCGATCGGTCTCGGCAAGGAGGGCGTGGAGGAAAGGCTTGCGGAACGCGGCGTGTCTCGACGCGACTTCCTCAAGTTCTGTACGGCCATCGCCGTGACCATGGGCATGGGCCCCGCGTTCGCGCCGGAAGTTGCCCGCGCGCTCATGGGTCCCCGGCGTCCGTCCGTGGTCTACCTGCACAACGCCGAATGCACCGGCTGTTCCGAATCGGTGCTGCGCGCGTTCGAACCCTACATCGACACCCTGATTCTGGACACGCTGTCCCTCGACTACCATGAAACCATCATGGCCGCCGCTGGGGAAGCTGCGGAAGCCGCCCTGGAACAGGCCGTCAACAGCCCGCACGGCTTCATCGCCGTTGTGGAAGGCGGCATTCCCACGGCTGCCAACGGCATCTACGGCAAGGTGGCCAACCACACCATGCTGGACATCTGCAGCCGCATCCTGCCCAAGGCCCAGGCCGTCATCTCGTACGGCACCTGCGCCACCTTCGGCGGCGTGCAGGCGGCCAAGCCCAACCCCACCGGGGCCAAGGGCGTCAACGATGCGCTCAAGCACCTCGGCGTCAACGCCATCAACATCTCCGGCTGCCCGCCGAACCCGTACAACCTGGTCGGCACCATCGTGTACTACCTGAAGAACAAGGCAGTGCCCGAGCTGGACAGCCTGAACCGGCCCACCATGTTCTTCGGCCAGACGGTGCACGAACAGTGCCCCCGCCTGCCCCACTTCGACGCGGGCGAATTCGCCCCGTCGTTCGAATCGGAAGAAGCCCGCAAGGGTTGGTGCCTCTACGAGCTGGGCTGCAAGGGCCCGGTGACCATGAACAACTGCCCGAAGATCAAGTTCAACCAGACCAACTGGCCCGTGGAAGCGGGGCACCCCTGCATCGGGTGCAGCGAGCCCGATTTCTGGGACGCAATGACCCCGTTCTATCAGAACTGATCGCGCGCACGCATTAGGTCACCCATACCCCTGATCAGGCAACAGCCAAGGAGGAAACCATGAGCGGCTGCAGAGCCCAGAATGCTCCGGGCGGCATCCCCGTGACGCCCAAGAGCTCCTATAGCGGTCCCATCGTCGTCGACCCCGTTACCCGCATCGAAGGCCACCTGCGCATCGAGGTGGAAGTGGAGAACGGCAAGGTCAAGAACGCCTACAGCAGTTCCACGCTGTTCCGGGGCCTTGAAATCATCCTGAAGGGCCGCGATCCCCGCGACGCCCAGCACTTCACCCAGCGCACCTGCGGCGTGTGCACCTATACCCACGCGCTGGCCTCCACCCGTTGCGTGGACAACGCCGTGGGCGTGCACATTCCCAAGAACGCCACCTACATCCGCAACCTGGTGCTGGGCGCGCAGTACCTGCACGACCACATCGTGCACTTCTACCACCTGCACGCCCTGGACTTCGTGGACGTGACCGCCGCGCTGAAGGCCGACCCGGCCAAGGCCGCCAAGGTGGCCTCGTCCATCTCGCCCCGCAAGACCACGGCGGCGGACCTGAAGGCGGTGCAGGACAAGCTGAAGACCTTCGTGGAAAGCGGCCAGCTCGGCCCGTTCACCAACGCCTACTTCCTGGGCGGCCACCCCGCCTACTACCTGGACCCGGAAACCAACCTCATCGCCACCGCCCACTACCTGGAAGCCCTGCGCCTTCAGGTGAAGGCCGCGCGCGCCATGGCCGTTTTCGGCGCCAAGAACCCGCACACCCAGTTCACCGTGGTGGGCGGCGTGACCTGCTACGACGCCCTGACCCCCAAGCGCATCGCCGAATTCGAGGCGCTGTGGAAGGAAACCAAGGCGTTCGTGGATGAAGTGTACATCCCCGACCTGCTGGTGGTTGCGGCGGCCTACAAGGACTGGTCGCAGTACGGCGGCACCACCAACTTCATCACCTTCGGCGAATTCCCGAAGGACGAGTACGACCTGAACAGCCGGTACTTCAAGCCGGGCGTGATCTTCAAGCGCGACTTCAAGAACGTGAAGCCGTTCGACAAGATGCAGATCGAAGAACACGTGCGCCACAGCTGGTACGAAGGCGCTGAAGCCCGCCATCCGTGGAAGGGCCAGACCCAGCCCAAGTACACCGACCTGCACGGCGACGACCGCTACTCGTGGATGAAGGCCCCCCGCTACATGGGCGAGCCCATGGAAACCGGGCCGCTGGCCCAGGTGCTGGTGGCCTACTCGCAGGGGCATCCCAAGGTGAAGGCCGTGACCGACGCCGTGCTGGCCAAGCTGGGCGTGGGTCCCGAAGCCCTGTTCTCCACCCTGGGCCGCACGGCGGCGCGCGGCATCGAAACCGCGGTCATCGCCGAATACGTGGGCGTGATGCTGCAGGAGTACAAGGACAACATCGCCAAGGGCGACAACGTCATCTGCGCCCCCTGGGAAATGCCCAAGCAGGCGGAAGGCGTGGGCTTCGTCAACGCCCCGCGCGGCGGCCTGTCGCACTGGATCCGCATCGAGGACGGCAAGATCGGCAACTTCCAGCTGGTCGTGCCTTCCACCTGGAGCCTTGGCCCCCGTTGCGGCAAGAACAAGATGGCCCCGGTCGAAGAATCGCTCATCGGCACCCCGGTGGCCGATGCCAAGCGCCCGGTGGAAATCCTGCGTACGGTGCACTCGTTCGACCCGTGCATCGCCTGCGGCGTGCACGTCATCGACGGGCACACCAACGAAGTGCACAAGTTCCGTATCCTGTAAGCATATCCCGGCCCCGCCTGCACTGACAGGCGAGACTTGGAACCGTGTCATGACCGAAGGGCCCGGCCTTGCGCCGGGCCCTCGGACTATCTGCGGAGCTGGAACGGCGGCGACCCCGCCGGTGCAACTTCCGCCGGACGACGGCCCCGAGAACTGCGCGGCGGCGCGGCATGCCCGCGCCGATTGCAAACCGGACGCGCGCCGTTTTCATCTTCAACCAACCGGATCAGCGCCCAACGCAGGCGGCCTGCGCAACCTCGCAAACCGGCACATCGCCGTCATGTCGAGGTTCCGGCCTTGCGCCGGGCCTTTTCCAACCCTATAGTACACCCCACATGAGCAATCGCCCCAACATCCTCGTCCTTGGCGTGGGCAACATCCTGTACACCGACGAAGGCATCGGCGTACGCGCCGTCGAGGCGCTGCAAAAGGCGCATGCCTTCAGCGACAACGTCTCCGTCATGGATGGCGGCACGCTGGGCATGCGGCTCATGGACGCCATCATGGAGTGCGACCACCTGATCGTGGTGGACGCCGTGCTCGCGGGGGACGAACCCGGCGCCATCTACCGCCTGACCGGCGAAGACCTGCGCAAGAGCCTGGGCTTCAATGACTCCATGCACCAGACCGACCTTGTGGATACCCTGATCTTCTGCGAACTGGTGGGCAAACGGCCAGAGGCGGTGATCATCGGCATGGAGCCGCACGACTACCAGTCGCTGGGCACCGAACTTTCCCCCGTGGCAGGCCAGCGCCTGCCCCTGCTGTGCGACGCCGTGGTCGCCGAGGTACGCCGCGCGGGCGGCGACTGCACCCCGGCCAGCGAAGCACACCCCGCCTGAGCGATCAGGCTGTACAACCCGCCTGAATCGAACAGGCTGGCCAACCCGACGGAGCAGACCCGATGTGCCTCGCCATTCCCGCCGAGATCGTGGAAATCAATGATGCCGGCATGGCCAAGTGTCGTGTGGGCAAGAGCGAAACCTACCTCAACGTCTCGGCCATGCTGCTGCCCGAACGTCCCGCCATTGGCGAATACGTCATCGTGCACGCCGGGTTCGCCCTGCGTGTGCTGGACAAGGCAGAGGCAGAAGAAACCCTGCGGCTGCTGCGCGAAATGTCCGAGGCCGTGGAAGGCCAGCCCGCCGGGTTCTGATCCGCGCCGGGCTTGCGCGGTTCGCAGCCCGCTTCCGGCCACACCAAATCACGGGGAAGAACGCCGCGCCCGGCGCACGTTCTTCCCCCTTCCCTTTTTCCGGCCAGTCCCCAGCCCTTCAAGACGGGCCGCCCCCGGAGGCAAACATGCCCCAGCCCCTTACCCTGCTTGCCCTCGGTGACAGCCTGACCGAAGGCTACGGGCTTGAGTCCGACGCCGCCTTTCCCGCCGCGCTGGAACGGCTGCTGCGCGCGGCTGGTTACGACGCAACGGTGATCAACCTGGGCCTTTCGGGCGACACAACGGCGGGCGGCATGCGCCGTCTGCGCGCGTGGCTGGCGCGCAACCCCGGTTTCGGCACCAGCGACGAGAGTGGCGAGAGCGCGGCCCCGCCCTGCCTTGCCATCGTGGAACTGGGCGCCAACGACGGCTTCATGGGGCTGGACCCCGAGGACATGGAAGAAAACCTGGCCGCCATCCTGACCCTGATGGCCGAACGGCGCGTGCCCACACTGCTGGCCGGGTTCAAGGCCGAATTCGCGGACGATCCGGACTATGCCGAAGCATATGACGCGCTGTTCCCGCGTCTGGCCGCGCGGTTCGGCGTGCCCCTGTGGCCCTACGTGCTGGACGGCATCTGGGGCGTGCCGGACCGGACCCTGTGGGACGGCCTGCACCCCAATGCCGCCGGGGCGGAACGCATGGCCCAGGCGGCCCTGCCGTATGTGCTGGACATGATCGGCGAAGCGGGAGCCGACGGTGGGTCGCAGGCGGGGCCCACCCCGTAGCGCCGGCACCCTGCCCCCACCACCGCGCCACCTCGTGCCCCCGTTCCGCGCACGCCG
>NZ_VSMK01000601.1 GCF_011682075.1 Nitratidesulfovibrio liaohensis | reverse complement strand
CACGATGACCTGCTGGCGCACCGGGTCGAGGTCGGCGGCGTCGTCCAGGGCCAGCACCTCGCCAAGCCGCAGCGCACCGTGGCGCAGCATCAGGAAGGCCACCCACAGACGCCCGCGCGAACGGCGCTGCACCGGCGTGGTGGCCGCGCCGAACCAGGCAAGGAAGGTGGCCGTCAACTCATCAAGTTGTTCCGACGTGAGGTGCTTGACCCCTTCCGGCACCTCGAAGCTTTGGGCAGGGCAGGGAACGTCCTTGCCCCCCTGCGGCGCGGGTCGGGGATGGGCGCCGTCGTCCCCGTTCCGGGCGGCGCCGTGCGGGCAGGCGGTGGGGCCGCTCATGCCCGATACGCCTGACAGCGCGGTGACGATGGAGTGCAGCGTTGCCGCGCCAAGGCAGTCCGCGCCCGCGTGGTCGACCGCGGAATCGTGTGGGGAATCGGGGGGGGACGCGCCGGGTTCGACGGGCAGTCCGGAAACGCCGCCGTTAAGCCGCGCCTCCAGTTCCCGCTCGATGCAGGCCCGCATCAGTTCCAGTTGTGTCTCGTCCAGTGCGCCGACGATACCGGCCAAAGGAGCATGCATGGTCGATCTGCCTCCGCAGTGTCGTTGCCGCCGCCACCCTGCCGGAAGTCTTGGTCTGTTTTGGCCGGAAAGGGAACACAGTCACGAAAAAAACAGCCCAGGTGACCGTATTGCCTGCCGTGCGGGCAGCGGCTACCCGGAAGATGGAAGGAGCCCCGGTCGCACGTGCCTGCCGCGCCGGAGCCCCGACGAGGTCCGGCCCGGAATGCGCACCGGGCCGACACCCCCGTGCCGCCTTCATCCCCCCGGAATGCCACCGGCAGCCACCGGGCGGCCTGTTTCCCGGCTTCCCTGCGCCACCGACGAGATGCCCATGTTCTTCGCTTCCTCCCTGCCCGCCGTGCTCGCCCCCCTGGTGCTGGTTGCGTTGGCCGCGCTGGCCGTGCTGCTGGCCTTCGAAATCGGCTTCCCGCCGCGCGGCAACGCCCATGACGGCGAACTGGGCCTGACAACGGGACGCGGCGCGGCCATGCGACTGCACCTGCGCGAACTGTGCGGCGGCCCGCTGGCCCTGCTGCTGGCCGGACTGGGCGTTCCCCTGCTGTGGCCGGAACCGGAATCCGGGGTGGCCCTGCTGGC
>NZ_VSMK01000600.1 GCF_011682075.1 Nitratidesulfovibrio liaohensis | reverse complement strand
GGAGCCTCCGTCGGGGTCGTCGCAGGCGCTGCCACAAGCGCCGCGCCCGGCGCCGCCGCTGCGGCGGGTTCCCTGCCCGCGCCGGTGGAACTGGGGCTGGCCCGGCTGCACGCGCTTTCGGTGTGGGTCACCCAGACCCTGGCCGATTTCGGCATCGACGCCTCGGGCCTGGCCGACTTCGACCCGGCCAGCCTGCGCGGCACGCTGCTGGGCGCAGCCCGGCAGGCCGGAGAGGCCGTGCTGCACGGCATAACCACCGGAGTGGGCAATGCGGTGTACCTGTTCGGCCATTTCCTGCTGATGCTGTTCATCCTGTACTTTCTGCTGCGCGACGGACGACAGATGATGGCCTTCGTCAAGCGCGTCTCGCCGCTGGCGCACGCGCAGGAAGACCGCCTGCTGTCGGCCCTGCGCGGCGTGGCCCGTTCGGTGTTCATGGGCGGGGTGCTGGTGGCCGTGTTCCAGGGCGTCATCGGAGCCGTGGGCTTTGCCATCGTGGGGCTGCCCGCGCTGTTCTGGGGCTTCGCCATGTCCTTCGCGGCCATGATTCCCGTGGTGGGTACCGCGCTGATCTGGGCACCGGCCACGGCCTACCTGTACCTTTCGGGCGAGACGTGGCAGGCGGTGTTCCTGCTGGGGTGGTGCGCGGTGCTGGTTTCCAGTTCCGACGGCCTGCTGCGCGCGTGGTTCATGAAGGAAGGCGCGGGCATTCCCATGCTCTACCTGTTTCTGGCCATCCTGGGCGGGCTGAACATGTTCGGCATCCTGGGGCTGCTGTACGGGCCGCTGCTGCTTACCTTCGCCATGGTGGCCCTGACCATGTACGCAGAGGTGGCGGCGGAAATCGCCCCCAAGGACGGTGGCCCGTCCCGCTAGCACGCCCCTTGTTTTACCCCCCCCCTTGAAATGACGAAAGGCCCCCGCCGCACGGGGGCCTTTGCCGTTGAGATGGGGAAGATGGACGGAGGGTGCAGCACCGTGTCTTCCCGCGCGGGAATGGCCCGCGAAAGATCAGTGCAGCAGGAGGGCCAGCAGGGGGGCGGCCAGCACGTTGACCAGACCGGCCAGAATCATCACCAGGCTGGCGATGGCGCCTTCCTCGCCGCCCACCTGGCGGGCCTGGGCCACGCCCGCGCCGTGCGCGCCCATGCCCAGCAGGGCGCC
>NZ_VSMK01000599.1 GCF_011682075.1 Nitratidesulfovibrio liaohensis | reverse complement strand
TCTGGCGGGGCTCACGACCCGCCTCCGCCCGTGTCGTCGGCCGCCGGCGCCTTGCCGCCCCCGGCAATGCGCGCCAGCACCTCGCGCACGGTGTCCTGCTGTTCGGCGGGCACCAGCTTCTTGGCCTGCATCCATTGCAGGAACTTGATCCCTGCATCGATGGCGGGGTTGATTTCCAGCGCCTTCAGCACATGCTCCACCGTACCGGTGAAGTTCTTCTTCTCCAGCATGGCGCGGGCCATGTTCAGGTGCAGGTTCTCGTCCTTGCGGGTCAGTTCCAAGGCGCGCGTGTAGTAGGCCACGGCCTGGTCGAACATCTGGTTCTTGCGCAGGTTGATGCCGAATTCGTTGAAGAGGTGCTTGTGCTCTTCGTCAAAGGCGGCCTCCAGCTTCACCAGCCGTTCGAAGATATCATCGGCCTTGCCCGTTTCGCCGCGCGAAAGATAGGTCAGCCCAAGCCCGAAGTTGGCGCGCACGTTCTCGTCGTCCACCTGCAGGGCGTTGCCGTACTCGTATTCGGCGCTGAAGGTCTCGCCCTTCTGGCGGTGGCGGTCGGCGCGGGCCACGGTCTTGTTCAGCTCGCGCATGCGCGGAAAGACGGTCTGGACGTAGAATTCAGGCTCCGGGGCAAACTTTTCCAGCAGTTCGTCCATGCTGATGAGTCGCTTGGGACCCGAGGGAACATAGTTGTTGTTCAGGGGCTGGACTTCCACATCCCCCTTCTCGGTTTCTTCGGCGTACCAGAAGCCTTTCTGGATGGTCTTGCGGGTGGTGGTGCCGGTGCCCACCTTCTTCACGTCCTGCGTCGAGAACACACCCTTGATGCGTTCCCTGCCGCGCTGGCTACCCTGCGGGGCATGCGCCGCCGGAGCGGTGGGGATGGGGTCGTCGCGGGTCACGTCGGTCATTTGAAGCCTCCGTAAGGGGGCGCATGTCTGGCATTCGTCCGGGTATCCGGACCAGGTTCATGCCGGGCGCGGCAGGCCGACCGCGCCACGCGCGACCGTACCAGCTGTCATTATCCCCCTTTTCTCACATATCGGCAACAACCGCCACGCCTTGAGGCCGCGCCCCTCCCTGCGGCGCAGGCCCACGCCCGCGCCATGCGCCGTTCGCCGTGGCGCCCCAACGGGATCAGGCCCCGCGCATCTCCGCCAGAATGCG
>NZ_VSMK01000598.1 GCF_011682075.1 Nitratidesulfovibrio liaohensis | reverse complement strand
CCGAGGAACACTGCGTGGCGGCCAACGCCCGCTCCGGTCGCCAGCACGGGCGCATCACCACCCTGCGCACGGCGGCCAGCGCGGCGGAAGCCCTGCTGGGGGGGATGGAGGACACAACGGCGACCGCCCCGAAAGTTCCGCCCGCCCAGACAGTCGCGTCCGCCACGGATGACGCCCGCGCCCGTCTGCTGGAAGCGCTGGAGGCCACCGCCCCGGAACGCCCGACCATCAGCGAGCCGGACACCCGCGAGCCATGGCCCGCGCCGCCCCCCATTGCGGATGAGGCCCGCTGGACCGAACTGGCCGCGCGCCGGGCGAAGCTTTCTGACGTATCAGGCAGTACGCCGCCGCGCCCGGTCATCGACGTCATCGTGCCGGTGTACGCTGGAAGGGACCAGACCCTGGCCTGCCTGCATTCCGTGCTGATCGCGGACCTTGAGTCTGAGGACTCTGCCGCGCCCCGTGCCCATGTGGTGGCGGTCAACGACGCCAGCCCGGAACCGGAACTGGCGCAGGCCCTGCGCAGCCTTGCCGCACTTGGGCTGGTGGAACTGGTGGAGCACTCCGCCAACAAGGGCTTCGTGGCCTCGGTCAACGCGGGCATGGCCCTGCACCCGGAGCGCGACGTGGTGCTGCTGAACTCCGACACCGTGGTCTTTCCCGGCTGGCTGGGCCGCATGGCCGCGCACCTGTCCGCCCGGCCCGACGCGGGCAGCGTCACCCCGCTGTCCAACAACGCCACCATTTGCAGCTACCCGGTGACGGAACGCGACAACCGCGCCGGGCTGGAACTGCCATCCGCGGCGCTGGACGCGCTGGCCGCCACGGTCAACGCCGGGGTGGCCGTGGACATTCCCACGGCGGTGGGCTTCTGCATGCTGATCCGCCGGGCCTGCCTGACGCAAACCGGCCCGTTCGACGAGGCCACCTTCGGCCGGGGCTACGGCGAGGAAAACGACTTCTGCATGCGCGCCGCCGCGCTGGGCTGGCGTCACCTGCTGGCCGCCGATGTCTTCGTGCGCCACGCGGGCGAGATGTCATTCGGAGATGATGCCGCCCCGCTCAAGGAAGCGGCCTTCGCGACCATCCAGCGGATGTACCCGGACTATCTGCGCACCGTGGCCGCCCACTGCGCGGCGGACCCGGCCCGCCCGGCCCGCCGGGCGCTGGAT
>NZ_VSMK01000597.1 GCF_011682075.1 Nitratidesulfovibrio liaohensis | reverse complement strand
GCCCTGGCCCAGGGCGCGGACACCCTGCTGCTGGACGAGGCCACCGCCGGGCTGGACGTGGCCCGCGCCCTGGACATCCTGGATCTGCTGCACGCCCGCCACCGGGCCGGGGCGCGCATCGTGGCCGCCGTGCACGACCTGAACCTGGCAGCCCTGTACTGTACCCGCCTGATATTCCTGAAACATGGACGTGTGGTGGAAGACGGTCCGGTGGAGCGAACCTTCACCGCCGCAGTACTGTCCGAGGTGTACGAAACTCCGGTGACGGTGCAGCCCCACCCGGTCACCGGCAAACCGCAGGCCTGTTACGTGCCCGGAGCATTCCGGGCGGACATGCACACAGGGCTGCCCGCAACCCCGACGGAGCGGATCACGGCAGGCGCGACAAGACGCAAGTACCCGCTTCACTATCCGGATGTGCCGCCACAAGAGCCTGCATTGTCACTGTCCGGCTTTTCCGGACACGCGCATCCCCACCCCGCAACGCCCCCGGCCCACTGCGACGAACCCGAAATTTCCGCACAGACCCAGCCTCGTTCCATGGGCACACAGGATGACTGACCGCATGCATTCCTTCGTTCATCAGGCCGCCTCCGTGACGGCAACGTCCTTCCATCGTCCGTACCGGACACTGGTCGTGACCCTGCTCCTGCTTGCCACGCTGGCTATCACCGCTGCCGCGCCCGCCGCCCGCGCCGGACAATCAGGTGAACAATCGGGGGGACAACAGGGCGGGCAGGCGGGCGGACCGGTCTCCATCACCGACGATACGGGGCGTGAAGTGCGCCTGCCCCACCCAGCCCGGCGCATCGTGGCCCTGTACGGCGCGTTCAACGAACTGCTGGCGGCCATGGGCCTGACCGACCGTATAGCAGCCCGCACCGCCGCCGACGAGGAACCCGCCGCCATCCGCGCCCTGCCGGTCATCGGCACGCACATGCGCCCCAGCCCGGAAATGGTGGCCGCCGTGGCCCCGGACCTGGTGTTGCAGATGGAAGGCCGCCGCGAGGCGGGCGAGGCCGTGGAAGGCCTGCGCGCCCTGGGCATTCCCGTGGCGGTGTTCCGCGTGGGATCATTCGATGAACTGTTCGGCGTGCTGCGCCGGATGGGCACCCTGACCGGCGAACCGCAACGCGCCGCCGCGCTGGAAGCGGCCCTGCGCGCCCGGCTGGA
>NZ_VSMK01000596.1 GCF_011682075.1 Nitratidesulfovibrio liaohensis | reverse complement strand
GGCAGCAGCCCGCCGCGCCCGGCCACGGCGGCCAGGGGCATGTCGGTCATGCCGTGCTGGGCCAGCAGCGCGTCCACGGCGGCACGGCGGTAGGCGTACTGGGCGATGACCGTGGGAAAGGCCGCAAGCTCGTCGCGCGGGTGTTCCACGGTCTCGGAAAACACCTCGGTCTCGCCCTCGTACAAGGCCACCTTGGTGGAGGTGGAGCCGGGATTGATGGCCAGAATGCGTTCCTTCCCGGAGCCGGACGAATCCGCGGGACGGGCCGTGCTGGCGGCTGGCTTGCCGTCGGTGGGAAAAGGCTGGGAACTCAGATGGGTATCCTCTCGAAGGGCGGTGTCGTGCAAGGACGGCAGCGCGGCAAGCTGGCCGCCGGAAAAGAATGGAACGGACGGACGGGGCGGGCTCTAGCTTCTTGCGGACAGGGCCAGGTAGCCCGCCAACGCAATGGAGCAGAACTTGGAACGTTCGCTGTCCCCGCGCGAGGTGACCACCAGCGGCGCGGAACTGCCCGCCATGGTGCTGGCCATGTCCGCGCGGGCCAGGATGGTCAGCGACTTGTACAGGATGTTGCCGCTTTCGATGTCCGGCGCCACGAGGATGTCGGCGCACCCCGCCACGGGGTGGTCCACGCCCTTGCGGGCCGCCGCGTCGGGCGAAAGGGCAATGTCGAGGGCCATGGGCCCGGCCACGTCCGCCTCGCCGAATTCGCCCTGATCGGCCATGCGGGCCACGATCTGGGCATCCAGGGTGGCGGGCATGGCGGGCAGGATGACCTTTTCGGTGGCGGCCAGCATGGCCACGCGGGGCCGGGCAATGCCCAGCGCGCGGGCCACGGCCACGGCGTTGTGCACGATTTCCAGCTTGCGCTGCAAATTGGGGCGGATGTTCACGGCGGCGTCCGTCATCATGGCCAGACGCGTGGCGCCGTCCGACACGGGCAGTTCGAACACGGCCACATGGCTCAACACGCCCTTGGGGGGCAGGCCGGTGGCGCGGTTGAGCACCCGGCGCAGCAACACGTCGGTATTCACAAGGCCCTTCATGAGCACATCGGCCGCGCCGCGCCGCACCATGTCCACGGCGCACTGCACGGCCTCGCGCGGGTCGGGGGCGTGCACGGCGGCAATGCCCGAAATGTCGCGCCCCAGCTCCGCCGCGATGCGCGCGGTCT
>NZ_VSMK01000595.1 GCF_011682075.1 Nitratidesulfovibrio liaohensis | reverse complement strand
GGTGCTGGGCAGGCGGCAGCCGCCGGTGGGGGTGCAGAAGCAGTCGCCGTCGCCGAACAGCAGCGCGGCGGTGGTGGCCTCGGTCACGATGCCGCCGGGCTGGGTAAGCACGGCGTCGTCCTGCCCCAGGGCGCGGGCGGCCCTGCGTTCCAGGTAGCAGAGCATGTAGTTCATGGACTTGTGCAGGGCCAGCGAGCCCAGCGTGGCGGGCGGGGCAAGGCGCAGGCTGTAGGTGCGGTCGGGCGCGGGCGGGTCGTAGGGGGCGGCGGTGACCAGCGGGGCCATGGCCGCGTCCTCGTCCTCCAGCGGGACGATGATGTTCACCCGCGCCTGCCGTTCGGCAAGGCCGTTGGCGCGCACCACTTCCGCGATGGCTGCCGGGTAGTCCACGGGTTCGGCCACAAGGCCGAAGTGATTCAGGCTGGCCTGCAATCGCGCCAGATGCGCATCCAGTCGGCTGGGCCCTTGCCCGTTCCACAGGATGGTCTCGAAGAACCCGGCCCCGTACCTGAAGGCCGGACTGCCGATGTCCAGCCGTACCCCACCTTCGTGCAGCGCGCCGGCCCGCCAGTGGATCATGCGCATACCTCCCGGAAGTTGGCTGCCTTGGCCCATGTTTCTTCGTATTCGCTTTCCGGGTCCGAGTCCACGACGATGCCGCTTCCCGCGCAATGCTCCAGGCGGCCCGTGGCCGCGTCGTGCCAGCCGGTGCGGATGGCGATGGAGGCGTCCATGGTGCGGGCGTCGGCAATGGCCAGCAGGCTGCCGCAGTACACCTCGCGGTTGTGGGGTTCCCCGGCCTCGATGATGGCCAGGGTGCGGCGCTTGGGGCAGCCGGTCACCGATCCGCCGGGGAAGGCGGACAGCAAGAGGTCCAGACAGGTGCGGTCGGGCCGCAGGGTGCCGGTGACGTCGGAATACATCTGCACGAGGCCGCTGGCCGCGCCGCCCACGCGAAAGGTGGCGCAGTGCCGGGCCACGGCCACGCTGCCGTGGGCGCAATCGGCGGAAATGTCGTTGCGCACCAGGTCCACGATCATGGACAGTTCGGCGCGCTCCTTGGGGGTGGCGGCCAGCAGGCCCGGCAGGCCGGGATGCCAGACGGGATGCGGCGTGCCGGGGCCGAAGGCCAGGGTGCCCTTGATGGGCTGCGACAGCACGCGGCCCGGGCCGTTGCC
>NZ_VSMK01000594.1 GCF_011682075.1 Nitratidesulfovibrio liaohensis | reverse complement strand
TGCTCCGCCCGTATCCGGGCCGCTTCGGCCTCGGCGGTGGCGGCCTCTGCGCGCCGGGCATGCTCGGCGGCTTCGTCGGTGCGCGAACGGGCCTCTTCGATGCGCATGCGCAGCGATTCCACCATGCTGGCGATGGATTGCTTCAGCCCGCGCAGTTCGGCGCGGAATGTGCCGCGCGGCTGCGCGTCCAGGTCGCCCGCCGCCACGGCACGGGCATAGGCCACCAGCGCGAGCAGCGGTGTGCGTACCGACCGCGTGACCAGCACCGTCAGCACGCAGCCCACGGCGAGAATGGCGGCGGTGACCGCCAGCACGGTGTTGCGCAGGCTGCTTGCCTCCGCCTCCAGGTCATCCACGTACACCCCGGTGCCGATGATCCATCCCCACGGCTTGTAGTAGGCGATGTACGATTCCTTCGGGTAGGTCTGCTCGGTCACGCCGCCGCCCTGCTTCGGCTTGGGCCAGACGTAGGCCACCAGCCCTTCGCCGCGTTGGTGGGCCACGTCCACGAAGGCCAGGAACAGGTTGCGGTTGCCGCCGGGATAGTCCGTTGCCGGGGCGCCGGGCGCGGCCCGCCAGTGGCCGGCACGGTTGTAGGCGGGCTTGTCCAGGGTCTGGCCTTCCAGCGCGGGAGCGGTGGGATGCATGACCATGGTTGGATAGGGGGTGCGGTCGTCGTTGATCCAGAAATAGTCGCCGTTGCCGTAGCGCATCTGGCGAAGGGCATCGGCGGCGCGCCGCTTGGCTTCGTCAATGGGTATCTCACCCCGGCCTGCTTTTGCGTCCAGGCCCTCCACCAGCTTCATGGCCGTTTGCACCAGGTGGTGCAGTTCTCCCTGCCGGGCCCGGAGTGCGTCCGCGCGGACCTGTGGCAGAATTCCGCCGAGAATGGCGGCCACGAACAAAAGGGCGATGAAGACGGCCAGGGCGATGATGCGCAGCGCCACGCCCGCCTCGAACCGGGGTGCGGCTGGGTCGGGCACGGGGGGGAGCGTGACTGGGACGAGGGATGGGCCGGGGTGGGGCATGGGAAACTCCGCTTGGGTGGGCATGCACGGGGCAAAGGACATTCGCAAGCCGGACAAGCGTAGCCGCCTGTTGGTGGGGGCTGAATTATAACAATAGGACAAAGGGGCGCGGCAGGGGCGCAGGCGCGGCCCGTGCCGCGCGCGCGGTGACCGTCGCGC
>NZ_VSMK01000593.1 GCF_011682075.1 Nitratidesulfovibrio liaohensis | reverse complement strand
GCTTGCGCTGCGCTCGGGCATGCGCGTGGCCGATCTGGCCCAGGCGGAACTGCCCGGCGGCGCCGGCGAACTGTTGCGCCGCGCCGCGGCCGTGCTGTCCAACAAGCTTGCGGGCCGCTACTTCGGCATTACCTCCGACGAATTCATCGCCTCGCGCGAGGCCGGGGCGGAATTCTTCACCCTGGACCTGCGCAGCGCGCCCGACTGGCGCGCGGGCCACGTGCCCGACGCGTACAACATCCCGCACACCCAGTTGCGCAAGCGGTTGCAGGACGAGGTGCCGCGCTTCACCCCCATCGTGCTGGTGGCGGCGACCTCTGATGCTGCCTGGAGCGTGGCCTGCATGCTGGGTGGCCTGGGTGCCACCGACCTTTACGTGCTGGATGGCGGCATGGCCTTCTGGCCCCACGCGCTGGAGACGGCATGACCTTTGAAAAGAACGGCGAGAATCCCGGCAAGGGGGGAAGGCCCCCCGAGCGCACGGGGACTGCCGTCGGGCCGGACGCCCCCGGCAGCTCTCCCGTCACGGGCGGGCGGGGCCGCGTCATGCGGCTGCCCGGCATCAACTGCCGCTTTCACGAGGCGGGGCACTGCGCCGTGGACGAGACCATGAACCCCGGCCTGAACGAGGACTGGCGCTGCGACGAGGAACAGCGCATCGTCCGCGCCTATGACCATTTCCTCGAACAGGCGGAAACGTTCGACCTGTCCTCGGAGCAGGCTACGGCGCTGTGGGAGCGCCGCCTGGCCACCATTCCGCCGCCCGGCGGGTTGTGCGCCGACTACACGCCGCCCCCGCGTTGTCCGTCCTGTACGGGCGGCGGGTGCGGCGACGCGGAGGACTGGCTGGACTGCACCCACTTCCGCGAGGGGGTGTGCGTGCTGCTGCTGCCCCGATGCGACGGCATCTGCGAACGGTTCCAGGGGGCGTGAACGGCCATGGCGTCCTGCGCCCTGTTCCCCGTCCACGCGGTTCCACAGACTTCAAGCCCTTACCGATGGTGACCATGCACAACGCTTCCGAACATCCCGTGCTCTACATTCCGCTGCTGCACCGTGAGCTGGCCCCCGCCTGTCTGCCCGAAGGCGTGGAATTTCTGTCCGCCGGGCTGCCCGCCGCCCCTTCGGTGGCCGGTGGCGCGCCGCAGGCCCCCGCAAACCCCAGCGCAGCCCCGTGGCTCGGAAGAGCAC
>NZ_VSMK01000592.1 GCF_011682075.1 Nitratidesulfovibrio liaohensis | reverse complement strand
GCTGGCGCGACCTGACCGTGCCCGTTCCCCCGGCCCTGAACGCGGCGCTGCCCGCGCCCCTGCCGCAGCTTCCTGTGTTCACCATGCAGCGTCTGCCGCGCTGGCGGCTGGTGCTGGAGGCGCGCAACATCCCGTTCATGGCCGTGCGCCGAGGCGAACGCCAGCACCTCTTCGTGCCCGCCCTGTACGAACGGCTGGCCCGGCTGGAGATCCTGGCCGCGGAAGGCGAGGACGCCGCCGCCCGAGCCCTCCCCCCCGCGCCATCTCCCGCCCCCCTGCGCTCCAATGTGCACCTGACCCTGCTGGGCCTGCTGCTGCTGGCCCTGTGGCACGGGGTGCGCATGGGCTGGTGGTGGGACATGCACCTGCCCCTGCCCGACCTGGATCCCGACGTGTGGCGCGATGCCGGGGCCATGGACGTCTACCACACCGTCACGCGCGGGCAGTGGTACCGTGTGGTCACGGCCCTGACCCTGCACGCCGACAGCCCGCACCTGTTCGGCAACATCCTTTTCGGCAGCTTCTTTCTGATTCCCCTGTGCCGTCGCGTGGGCAGCGGCCCAGGATGGCTGCTGACCATTCTGTCCGGCGCGGGAGGCAACGTGCTGAACGCGCTGGCACGCCCCGCATCGCATGTCAGCCTGGGCTTTTCCACGGCGTTGTTCGGCGCGGTGGGGGTGCTGTCCGGGCTGCTGGCGGTGGAGGGCGGCTGGAACGGCTGGCGACGCATGGTGGTGCCGCTGGCCGCCGGGCTGGCCATTCTTGGCATGCTGGGCAGTGAAGGCGAGCGTACCGACCTTGGCGCGCACCTGTTCGGCCTGGTGGCGGGCGTGGCGGTGGGCATGGCGGCGCAGATGCTGCGCGAACGCTGCGGCCCGCCACCGCGCTGGCTGGAATGGCTGGCAGGCGCGGCCTGCGCCGTGTTGCTGGCTGGCAGTTGGATGCTGGCGCTGCGGTAACCGTAGCCTGCCGCCCGGATGGCGTTTGCCGCCAACGCAAGACTGCCGTGGAGTCGCCTCCACGGCAGTCTTGCGTTGGTGTATTGTCGGCGTTCCGGCGTTTTCCGGCTACTGGGCCTGCGCCGTTGGCGGAGCGGGATCTGTCGGGGGGTCCGTGGCGCCCACACCGGGCGGCGGCGGGGGCGGGGTGGGCACCGGTACGGGCTTGGGCGTTGCCGGGGTGTTGTCCTGCGGCTGC
>NZ_VSMK01000602.1 GCF_011682075.1 Nitratidesulfovibrio liaohensis | reverse complement strand
GTCGCGGCGGGCTGTGCTGCAAGGCGAAGTTGCCGCGGCCAGGACCGACGCGCAGGCGCGCGCCGCACGGCTGGCCACGGTCGTGGCCGAGATAGACGGCAGGTTGGCCCAGGGGCAGCCCCTCATTCCGTAGGCCCACAGAGCCGCAGGGCGCAGGCTGTGCGTTGGCTGACGTTGCGGCGACTGCAAACTGGAACGGGGCGGAAACCATGCAGGTTTCCGCCCCGTCTTATCTGGTGTTGGGTATCGGACGCGCGCTACGGGTGCGTTTCGGCGTGCGAAGGAGGGCAAGCCTCCTCCAGCATCCACGAACCCGTTAGCCCTTCAGGATGGCCCTGGCGAACTCGTCCTGCACGTCGGTGATGAACGGAATGCCGGTTTCGCGCTCGGTCTCGCGGTTGCCCGAGGCAATGTCCTCGCGGCGGATCTGGTCCAGCGAGAAGCGGCGGGCACCGGCCATCAGCTGCTGCACGCCCGCGCCCAGCTTGTCCAGCAGGGTCCACATGGCAATGGCGCCGTAGGGCAGGTCCTTCATGCCGTCGCGGCCGATCTTTGCCTGCACGTCATAGTACCCGGCGAAGATTTCTTCCGCCGTGCTGCCGTGCTCGGCCACGGTCTTGGGCAGGGTATCCCAGTTGCCGCTGACGCGGGCGCGGTTTTCCGGCTTCAGCACGCCTTCGATGTTGGAGCCGAGGAAGCCGGGAATCATCATGGCCCGGCCCATGCAGATCATCTTCGTGTAGGGCGCGCCAAGGGCCAGCGCCTTGAATATCTGGCTGGGCTTGGCAAAGCCGCCCGCGAAGGACATGTCCACCACCCGGCGTCCGCTGGCGGCCAGCAGGGCTGCGTATTCGGCGGCCTTGGCGTGCAGCAGGATGGAGGGCACGCCCCAGGTTTCCATCATGTCCCACGGGCTCATGCCGGTGCCGCCGCCCGCGCCGTCGATGGTCAGCAGGTCCAGTTCGCACTCCGAGGCCAGGCGGATGGACATGGCCAGCGCTTCCATGCCGTAGGCGCCGGTCTTCAGCGAGATGCGGCCAAAGCCCAGCGAGCGCAGGTAGGCCACCTGGGTCATGAAGTTCTCGCGCACCTGCTCGTAGCCGGAAAGGTCGGTGTAGCCCAGGCGGCTGTGCCGGGCAAAGCCCTTCACCGCGCCGGTGCGGTAGCCTTCCTGCACTTCGGGCCGGGTGGGGTCGGGGTCCACCAGGTAGCCGCGCTGCTTCAGGAACTGGGCGTACTCCAGGCTCTTCACCTCGATCTCGCCGCCGATGTCCTTGGCGCCCTGGCCCCACTTCAGCTCGATGATCACCTTGTCGCCGTACTTGCCCGCCACGTATTCGGCCACGCCGTTGCGGGTGTCCTCCACGTTCAGCTGCACGATGATGGCGCCGTGCCCGTCGTAGTGGCGCAGGTAGTTGTCGATGCGGCGTTCCAGCTCGGGGGCCTTGGTGATGCGCCCGTTTTCCAGCACCGCATCGCGGTCGATGCCCACCACGTTTTCGCCCACCACGATGGGCACGCCACAGATGGCGCAGCCGGTGGCAAAGGCGTCCCAGTACTTGGCGGCCACAAAGGTGGAACCCAGCGCGCCGGTCATCAGCGGGTAGCGGCAGGTGGTCTTGTGCTGCGCGCCGAAGGAGGCGGCAAGGGACACGTCGGTGAACAGGGCATCGCCGGTGGCGGCCTTTTCGCCCGCGCCGCAGGCCCCGTAGTTGTAGCCCTGGATGCGCAGCGAGTTGTACGATACGCCCACGTGGGTGGTGTTGCCGCTGCCCGCGGTGACGATGCCGAAGTCGCGCGGGTACAGGGTTTCACGCCCCTTCATGCACGAAAGCCAGGTTTCGCACTTGCCCATGCAGTCGGCGCGGCACAGGGTGCACAGGCCGGATTCCGCCGTGTTGCCACGGTTGGTGGTGCCAAGGACGTCATTGCTCTTGAGCCACTGAGACATGCTGCCTTCCTCCGGGATGGTCCGTGATATTCCAGATGATGGAAAACGGGCCATACCGCCCGGCATCGGGCAAGGCAACGCGGGCATGCATGCTTGTGCACATGGTATGCTGCGGGTGTTTCCGGGTGATACGCGGCGGATGGGCGGGTTGTCTGGCGGTGCGCCCATGCAATGGTGGCGCGGGTGTATGGAAAGTGCGGCGGCATGGGCCGTACCTTGCGTGCACGGGCATGATGTGACGTGCTGCGGAAGGTTGTGCGGTATGCCCCCGGCGCTGGCGACAATGGGCGTGAAGATGTGTTGCAGTGGCGCGCGCACCGGTATTTACGAGAGCGTGCACATGAATGCATGTTTTTTACAATTTCGATATGCGACATTTTTGTCGCAAAAAAGTTCATGATATAACAATTTTGTATCAAAATATTGACATCATGCACAGTCATTCACGGAAACTGCCGGTCTGCGGAGGGCGGTATCTCGGTACCGGCACCTGGCCTCAATGAGGTTCGGGTATAACGAAAATGTGTAAAATTGGAAAAATACGCGTGCCGGCGTGGCGGAAGCGGCTGGCGCAAGAGGAGCAGCAGCATGAAATCGTGGCGCAAGGAATTGTGGTTCAACGTGTCCACCCGTCGGGCGTTCGTCAACATCACCCCGCAGGTGGACGCGGAACTGGCGGCAAGTGGCATCCGCGAGGGGCTGTGCCTGGTCAACGCCATGCACATCACCGCCAGCGTGTTCATCAATGACGACGAAAGCGGCCTGCACCACGATTACGAGCAGTGGCTGGAACGGCTGGCCCCGCACGAACCGGTACGCCAGTACCGCCATAACGTGGGCGAGGACAACGCCGACGCGCACATGAAGCGTCAGATCATGGGGCGCGAGGTGGTGGTGGCCGTGACCGAGGGCAAGCTGGATCTGGGGCCGTGGGAGCAGGTGTTCTACGGGGAGTTCGACGGGGGGCGGCGCAAGCGGGTGCTGGTGAAGATTATTGGCGAATGACGCGGATGCGGCAGCGGGCCGGTGGGGGGCGAAACTCATTGCCGTGGGCGTTTCTCGGCACGTGAAGGCCTGCCTTGTTCCAACGCCGTGCGCCCTGTCAGGTCCCTGAAGTGCCCAACTGCTCCGCGCACACCTGTATCCGGTGGTATCCGTGCCCGGGATGCAGATTTGCCAACCCGGGCACGGTCTTGATGAGCGGACCGTCACGGGCTTCCATGCCCGGCTCATAATGCAACGTCGAGCGGCAGGCGGATATCAGCGCACACGCACTGCCTTGTGACAGTCCGCGCTTCTGCTCGAACGCCCCTTGCTGGGGGGGCTGCCATTTTTTGCCGCAAATCCCGTCATTACCTCGAATCCGCGGTCACGCTCGATCAACAGCTTCCTTAGCCGCGCCTTATCCTGCTCCAACTGGCGAAGCTTCTTCACGTCGTCGCTCATGCCACGGAAGCGTTGTCGCCATGTACAAATGGTCTGCTCGCTGACGCCATGCCGCCTGGACACGTGCACCACCTGGTCACGATCAACTTTTCGCAGGATGTTCATCCCCTGTTCTTCTGAAGCTCGTGTCTTTTGCACGGCTCCCTTTTCGGTATTGGGAGCCACCGTCTCAATTTGTTGGTCTGAAAAGAGCCGAGCAGGTCAGGATCACATTGGCCAGCCAGCTACCCACGGATAAACCGTAAGAGTCATAATATCATATTTTCATTTTCGGGACTGAAGTATCATCTGCAAAATGTGTCCGCACGTCGGAGGTATGTCATGCACTTTCTCGATTCCATGCGAAACAGGCTTCTCGTCTTGTTTCTGTTGGCAGGTCTTGCGCCCGTCATCGTCATCGGTCTGTGGGCCGCCACATTGAGCGACAACGCCCTCAGGCAACAGGCTTACGACAGTCTCACGACCATCCGCACCATTAAGGGCACCCAGATGAAACTCTTCTTTGAAGAGCGACAACAGTTCGCGCTGGCCACTGCCCGTTCTCCATGGGTTGGCCCTGCGTTGCGCGACCTGGCGGCGGCGTTCAATGCTGCCGGTGGTGTCGGGGGGGGCTTCAAGGGATATGCCAACGGCAGGTTCGACGCCCCGCCAGCATACAAGGCCGTGCATGACAAACTGCACAAGGGCTTCGCCGATTTTGTCTCGACCACGGGCTTCTATGACATGTTGTTGCTCGATGCCGCCACGGGGGATGTGGTCTATTCCGTAGCCAAGGAAAACGACTTCGCTTCTGCGGCTGGCACCATCGACACTCCATTGCGGGATGTATGGCACCGGGTGATGCAGACCGGAAACATCGCCCTCTCGGACATGAAGCCCTATGCCCCCTCCCAGGGGGCACCCGCCATGTTCGTTGGTGCCCCGGTCACCGTCGACGGGGCTGTCTCCGGTGTCGTCGTGCTTCAGATTTCCAACGAGCACATCAACGCCATCATGCAGGAACGCTCAGGCATGGGCGCCACCGGCGAGACCTATCTCGTCGGCCCTGATAAACGCATGAGGTCGGATTCGTTCCTCGACCCCAAGGGCCGGACCGTCAACGCCTCATTCGCGGGCACGGTGGAACGCAATGGCGTCGACACCGAAGCCAGCCGCGATGCACTGGCAGGCAAGTCAGGTGCGCGCATCATCAACGACTACAACGGCAACCCGGTGCTTTCAGTCTACGCGCCTCTCAAGGTCGGTGATACGACATGGGCCCTCATCGCCGAAGTCGACGAAGCCGAGGTCCACCAGCCCGTGAGCACCCTCAACCTTGCCCTTTCGGGCGGGGCATTGCTTGTGGCCCTTGTCATGCTTGGCGTGGCGTGGCTGGTGGCGCGTTCGGTCACTCGCCCCGTGGCGGCCATCCGCGACTTTGCCGCCAACATCGCCAACGGCGACCTCGACGCGCTGCTCGTCGGAGATTTTCGGGGTGAACTTCTCGAACTCGCCAAGGCCATCCGCCGGATGGTGACAGAGTTGAAGGAACGCCTCGGCTTCGCCACGGGGGTGTTGCAGGCCATTCCCATCCCTGTGGTGACCACCGACAGGCAAGGGGACATCACCTTCGTCAACGACCACCTCATCACCTACATGGCCGAACCCAAGCCGGTCGAATACTGGGCCAAGGGACGCAAGGCCGAAGAACTTTTCGGCGACCACTGCCCCACCTGTTCCGACCTTGCCATCTCGCACGGAAAAGAGACGCAGACCGAAGAGAATCTGCGTACCAAGAAGGGTGAACCCCGCACGGCGCGGCTGACGGCAGCCCCACTCCAGGACCGCGATGGCAACGCCATCGGTGCCATCGTGCTCTTCCTCGACCTCACCGACCTCAAACGGCAGGAGGAAGCCATACGTCGCACCAACGAAGCCATCTCCAAGGCAGCAGACCATGCGGACTCCATCTCGCAGCAGGTGTCGTCGGCAGCGACGGAGATAGCCTCGCAAGTCGAGGAATCGGCGAGGGGTTCTGACATCCAGCGCGAACGCACGACCGAAAGTGCCACCGCCATCGAGGAGATGAACGCAACGACCTTGGAGGTGGCGCGCAACGCCTCGATGGCAGCAGAACAGGCCGATACGGCCATCAGGCAAGCGCGTTCCGGTGAAGAGGTCGTGCAGCGGGTCGTCGATGCCATCGGCACAGTGCGAGAACGCTCAGACACCCTCAAGCACAGCCTTGAGACCCTCGGCGTACAGGCCGACGCCATCGGTCAGGTGATGGTGGTCATCAACGACATTGCCGACCAGACGAACCTGCTTGCCCTCAACGCCGCCATCGAAGCGGCCCGCGCCGGGGAAGCAGGACGCGGATTTGCCGTGGTAGCCGACGAGGTACGCAAGCTCGCGGAAAAGACCATGAATGCCACCCGCGAGGTGGGCGAGGCCGTTCACGCCATCCAGTCCGGCGCACGCGGGAACATCGACGAGATGGACAAGGCTGCCGAGGCCGTGGGCGAGAGTACGCGCCTTGCCGGCGAAGCGGGCAAGGCTCTCGGCACCATCGTGAGCATCGTCGAGACGACTGCCGACAAGGTTCGGAACATCGCCACCGCAGCCGAACAGCAATCCGCCGCCAGCGAAGAAATCAACAGGGCCAGCGACGAGATAAGCGCCATCGCCTCCGAGACAGCACAGGCCATGTCCCAGTCGGCCGAAGCCGTCACGGAACTCAGCCGCCTTGCGCAGGAGCTGCGCGAGGTCATCCGCGAGATGGTGCAGGTGGGCCAGCAGTAGACGCCTTGGGGCCTGTTCGCACAGGGGCTTCAGGCAATGCAAGGGCAGCGGCTGCCCGCAGGTGAAACATATGTTAATCCACAGGGGGGGATGCGCATCGGCTCCATCGTGACCTAACCCGGGCATACTTATGTCAACCATCACGATGTCGCTGCTACTGTTCTGCGTCATGTTCTATCTGTCGCAGAAGGCAGAGTTGCCCACGCAGGCCGAGGACGACCAGAAGACGCTCATCCTCGACGCCCTCCAGCAACGGCTTGAGAAGAAGTTCGACTAGGCATCACCAACGGCATATTCTTTGCCGCTTCAATCGAAATCAAGGAGGCCCTGAAAACCGGAAACAGGGAGCGCGCCCCTGATGTCATCAAGCGCATAGGCCAGACATTTGAGGGCGAATCGAGCTACCAAGGCATACGGCTACATGTTTTCACTCCGAGCATGCAGACCTTCGTCAGAAGTTGGAACCCCAAGCAACATGGCGATACCCCGCCCGAACCCGGGGGGCTGCCTGCGCAAAGCCGCACCGAAGGCAAGGCGGTCTCGGGATTCACGCTGGATGACGACGGCTCGGTGATACGCGGAACGGCCACCATCCTCGACGGAGATACGATCCTTGGCTTCATCCAGTTCATTCAGGGGGTTGGCAGCATCTCGCGCGATTTCGAGAGTAAGGGGCTCGTCTACGCTCAATTGGTGGGCACAGAGACGGCGGCAAAGTCCAAAGCCATCGCCGGAAACAGGAAGGCAGCCGGTCACCACCTCGCCAACGACAAGTGATTCTCGGCGAATGTGGTGCAAACGTTGTCATCCCTGCCCCTTGAGATCATTGACAAGCCGACCAGCATCCGCGCCGCCGGGCACTTCGTCGTCACCCTCCACGTTTCGGACAGGAACGGCTACGTCATCGGCCAGCATGTACTTGCCGATCCGGAGAGCGTCGTCGATAGCAAGGTCGAAGTGGCCATACGCGCGTGGTGTTTTTTTTCTTGGCATGGTGCTGGTGGGGCTGCTGCTCATTTTCGCAGTGGTGTTCGCCATCCTGCAGCGCAGGATGCTTAGCCCGCTATGCAACATCGCAAGCTTTGCCGATGCCGTGGCCTCCGGCGAACGCAACGTCACTCCCAGGGGGCGCTGTTATTTTGAACTGGCAAGCCTCAAAGACAGTCTGCTCAACATGGTCGAAGAGCTTGCCACCATGACGGACATGGCACGCAAAAAGGGGGTGGAAGCCGAAGAGGCCGCCAACAGGTCTCTTCTGGCAGCGCGAGAGGCGGAAGAAGCCCGCTCCACATGCGTACTTGCCAAGAACGAGGGAATGCTCGCCGCCGCCCAAAAGCTTGAAGGGGGCGTGCAGGTGATGCTGACGGCGGCGAACGATCTTTCGCAACGCATCGGGCAGGCCGACAAAGGCTCCGGGGCGCAGTCCGACAGGATTGTCGCCACAGCGCAGGCCATGCAGGAGATGAGCGCGACCATCATGGGGATCGCCCGAAGCACAGCCGAGGGCGCGGCGACCACTTCCGGGGCAAGAACCCGCGCACAGGAGGGGGATGCCATCGTCCATGCCGTCGGGGCTGCCATCGCCGATCTGAACCGGCTTGCCGTCGATCTCAAGCCCGATATGGACGCTCTTGGCAGGCGGGCCGAGGGTATCCGGCCAGATTGTCAACGTCATCTCTGACATCGCAGACCAGACGAACCTGCTTGCCCTCGACGCGGCCATCGAAGCAGCGCGGGCCGTGGACGCTGGACGCGATTTTGCGGTGGTGGCGGACAAGGTGCGCAAGCTCGCAGAAAAGGCCCAGACAGCCACCAAGGAGGTCGAAGGCGCGGTGCCGGCCATCCAGTCAGGCACTCTCAAGAACCTCGGCAATGTCGACCGGGCGGTATCCCACATCTCCACAGCCGGGGCTGAAGCCGAAAGAGCACGGCAGGCACTTGGCGAAATTGTGGGATTCATCGACATGGCTTCGGGGCAGGTTCAAGCCATAGCCTCTGCCGCCGAACAACAGTCTGCGACCTCGGATGAAATCACCCGGGCCATTGAGCACCTTGGAACCATATCGGAGGATACCGCCGAAGCCATGGGCGAATCGTCAAGGGCTGTCGCCGAGATGGTGCATCAGGCTGATATCTTCAAGCGGCTTGTCGACGAAATCAAACGCGAAGGTAAGGAGACGTAACCTGTAGCAGGCCAGACCTGAACTGGCATGCGGCTCCGTTCTGATGGTGCCGGTTGTCAGGCCGTTTGAGTTGTCAGGCCTTTTTATCACGGAGTTTCTTTACATCAAGGGGTGTTTGCATGGGGGGCGCAGCACATTTTGCCGTGATGCGTCACAGCGCTATTGCAAAGCTCCATTCATGCGTAACCGTATGCCCGCAACTTTTCCTGAAAGTTATGCAATTTGCGCAGAAAGATAGCCTGGTAGAATTCGTGCAGGATGGTCTTGTGGAAACATCCGCTACAATTTGTCTGCGGGGGTCGTGTTTTGTTCCTGTAGGTTCGATGTCGTTTGTGCCCGGATAGATCTGGCCATCATGCGTTTCCAACTTGTCGCAGTGGTCCGTGCCCCTGTCAGAACAGGACTTTTCCCGGCGCCCTTCTTTTCGACTCGAGACTGTTTCACGTTATGGCCGTATCAGGGAAGGCTCAGCCAGTAGTACCCCACCCCCACCAACGTGATGGACGCGGCGCGCAGGGCCTGGTTGACCACGATCAGCTCCACCGCCAGCGCGGGCTTGAAGTATCCGGCATAGGACGGAAACTGGTGGCGGAAGGCCCGCATGGGCGTGGACAGCACGTTGCCTGCCAGCAGGGCCAGCACGATCTCTCGTTCCGTCAGCGCCCCGCCGCCCAGCACGGCCCCGGCGGCGGACACCGCCGCGCCGAATTCCGCCGCCAGATGCAGCAGCACGATGCCTAGCGCCTCTGGCCGCAGAAAGGCCAGCGCGCCCATGTGCCGGGTCATCCACGCTTCGGCCAGATCGAACCAGCCCGCCTGCTGCATGGCGTACATGGCTGCGTAAGTGGGTACGGTGAAAAAGACCACCCGTGGCATGCGCTTGCGAAAGCGCATCCAGGCCGTGTGCAGTCCGGCCCGCCAGCCCTTGGATTCGTGCCCGTCCAGACGGCAGGTCACGCAGCCTTCGGGCAGCGGGGGCAGCAGCACCCGACCGCAGACCACCGTCAGCGCGGTGCGCAGAAAGGCGGCCAGCAGGGTCAGCCCCACGTAGACCACGGCGGGAAAGCCCAGCACCGGCCAGGTGATGAAGAACAGCGTGGGCAGATGCACGAAGTAGCTGGGCAGGCTGTTGAACAGGTTGGCGAAGCGCAGTTCGCGCTTCGAGAGTTCCCCCTTCTCGTAGCTTTCGGCCAGCAGCGAGTTGGACGCCACGGACGAGAAGAACGCCAGCGAAAAAGAAGCCCCGGCCACGTCGCGCAGGTGCCCCAGGCGCACCAGCGGTGTGGCCAGGCGGGCCACCCCTCGCGTCCAGTTCAGCGCTTCGATGCAGTTGGCCACGAACAGCCCGACGGACATGGACAGCACCAGACGCAGCAGCGGACGGCCAAGGCCGTCCCAGAGGTGCCATGTGGTCTGCGCGTCGGTCATGCGGTGCTCCGTGCTGGGGGATGCGCGCCACGTGGCGCGGTGCGCGGGGCGGTGGTCGCGCACGCATGAGGCATCAGGTAGTGGCGGGGCCGGGGGGCGTCAAGCGGGGGAGACGCCGAAGTGGACAGGGTCGGGACGAGTCCGTCGAGCGCGCCCCTTCGGGATGGACTCAGATCAGGCAGGACACGTTGTCCAGGTAGCTGGAAAGCTCCAGTTGGGTGTCCGTGTTGAGGTCGGCGAACTTCAGGCCCAACTGCATGCGGTTGCCGTCCATGGAAATGCTTTTCACCAGGCACGAAAGGGTGGTTTGGGCTGCTCCCTCTGCGGCAAAGAAGCCGCACTGCAACACCAGCATGTCATCCACGGCGGTTTCGCGGATGGGGTCGTCGCGCTGCAACTCCAGCGAAACCTTGCAGCCGCCCTCGCTGAGGTCGAGCAGGATGCACTTGTACACGCCGTGGCGGCCATGCACGGCGGCGGGCAGCAGGCAGTTGACCCGGCGGTGCTGGCGCAGGTCCACCTGTTCCATGGCGTCCGGGTAGTCCACGAACAGCAGAAAGCCCGGCTTGACGATGTGGTTCAGCACCTGGCTCTTGAAACCGAAAATGGTGCCCCCGGCTATGTAGCGCAGGGTCACCATCTCTCCGTTCAGCAGGCGCGCGCGGATGCCGGGCACCAGCGGCATTTTCAGGATCAGGTATTCGAAGTGCTGCAACCCCACCAGTTCGCTGGACAGGTTTTCCTTGGTGCCCGCGATGTTCAGCAACATGCGCGTGCCAAGGGGCAGGTCGAGGGCATGGCCGTTGCGGGTGCGGGTGACCATTGCGCGCTCCGTGGCCCGTTCGACGGGGCGTTCGGTGATTGCGGTGCGGGGAGGCATACGCGTTTCTAGCCGGATTTACCGAAAAAAAGAATGGGGGCGAACCCTACCGGGGCCGCCCCTCCATCAAAAAGTCCGATGCGTGCGGTGCGTGCCCCGGCTTATTCCCGGTAGCCCGTGTCGGGCGGCAGCCCGCGCGACGAGGCCTGGGTGCGGGCCAGCACGTCGCAGCGTTCGTTTTCGGGGTGGCCGGAATGACCGCGCACCCAGTGAAAACGCACCTGGTGCAGGTCCAGCAGGGGGTGCAGCCGTTCCCACAGGTCGCGGTTTTTCACCGGCTTCTTGTCGCTGGTCTTCCAGCCGTTGCGGCGCCAGCCCGCCAGCCACTTCTTTTCCACCGCGTTGCGCACGTACTGCGAGTCGGTATACAGGTCCACGCCGCACGGCTCCTTGAGCAGGGCCAGCGCCTCGATGACCGCAAGGATTTCCATGCGGTTGTTGGTGGTCAGGGCAAAGCCCCCCGAAAGTTCGCGCTCGGCGCCGTTGCAGCGCAGCACGGCGGCCCAGCCGCCGGGGCCGGGGTTGCCGAGGCACGAGCCGTCGGTGAAGGCCTGGACGTTCTTCATGGTCATGGAATGATCCGGTGATGGGTTGCAGGTGATGCGGATACGGGCCGAATCGGGAGCCGAACAGGGGGACGGATCGGGGGCTGGACTGGGGCGGTACACGGGCCGGGTCGCCAACAGGCCGGAGCAAGGTCTGGCCGGATCAGCGTCGGGCCGGTCAGTTCTCGCCCAGTCGGTCCCACAGGTGCTTCAGGGTGCGCACCAGCCCCTCGGCCCACTGGCCGGAAGCCATGGCGGGGCGCAGCCAGTCGTTTTCCAGGGTCTGGGCCAGGGTTTCGCCGTAGGCCTTGCGCAGCAGGGGGGGCAGTTCCACGATGGCCTGCCCCTTGGCCGGGCACAGTCCCACGAACAGGGTCTGGGCGTCCAGCCTTGGCAGTTCCGGGGTATCGCGCCGGATGTGGATGAGCAGCTTTACCCCGTGCACCTCGCGGAAGGCGTCCACCAGTTCGCGCAGGGCCTTTTCCTGCGCGTCGGTCAGCAGGTCCGCCTCGTCCCATACGGCGGATGCGGCGCGCACGTCGGCCAGGCGGCGTTCGGTGTTCGCCCAGAAGGCCCACGCCGTCAATGCGAACACGGCGATGAGCAGCATGGTGCGCAGAAAGAACTGGCCCGGCGTGTCGGCATTGACCAGCGGCAGGCGCGGTTCTGCGCGGTCGCGCTTGGGAAACCGGAGGAACATGGTTCCCGGGCCTCAGCCCGCCGCCGGGGCGGGAGCATCCGCCATGCGGCGGATGGCGTCCACGTAGGCCAGGCGCAGGGCCTCCATGTAGGCCGTGTCGATGGGGCCCTTCCAGGTGACGATTTCGGTGAAGCGTTTGGGAATGGTCACTTCCTCGGGCCGGTAGCCGGTTTGCAGCTTCAGCCGCCAGCGCGCGGCCTGCACGGCGCGCAGGGCGCCTGGCATGCCGTCGGCCTCTGCCCGGCAGCCGATGGCCGTCAACGCCTCTTGCAGGCGCGGCATGGAATAGGCCTTGCGTGAGAACAGGCAGGCCACCATGCAGTTGATGGCGATGCGCTTCTGTTCGTCGTCGGCCAGAAAGGCCACGGCCTTGTCCACGTCCGCCGTGATTTCCCCGGGCGTGCGGAAGGTGCCCGGCTCGCGCGGGGGAACGGACTGGTCGAAGGAATAGCCGCCGCTGTCCAGGTGCGAATGGCGAAAGCCCAGCGCCTGCGCCACAAAGAACACCTCGCCCGTGGCATACCCCGCCATTTCCTGGCCCAGCACGCACGAGAATTCCTGTCCGCCATAGGCGGCGGTGGCGGCGGGGGTGCCCCGGCCCAGGGTGCGCCAGAATTCGTTGGCGCCGTTGGCCAGGTGGTGCAGCCCGGTCATGTAGGCCGCCACGTTGCCGAAGGCCAGCGGGACGAGGGTCTCGGCCTCTGTGATCACGCCGCGTTCCAGGGCTTCCGTGGCCCAGGCCAGGGCCACGCCCGCGCTCATGCAGTCCAGTCCCAGCTTTTCGGTGTCGTCCAGCAGGGCCAGCACGTCGGAGGCGTTGGTCAACCCCAGCATGGAACCCTGGGCGAAGATGGGCTCGTAGTCGTACGACACCTGCTTGTACAGGAACTCGTGGTCCCGCGCGAACTGCTGGCGCAGCAGGCCGATGTGGATGCAGCCCACGGGACAGCCCGCGCAGGCCGTCTGGCGCAACAACAGCTGTTCGGCGAAGCGTTCTCCGGAAATGCCGTCGATGGCCGGATCGGTGGTGGCTTGCAGGTTGCGCCAGGGCAGGGCCTTCAGCTCGTTGAGCACCGAAAGGTTCTCCGCCGTGCCGAGGTCGTGGTACTTCTGCATCATGTCGGTGCCGGTGACGGCGCCGTAGATGTCCCGGAACAGCTTGGGGTAGTCCTTGCCGTCCGGCAGGGCGGCACCGCCGTCGCCCAGCACCACGATGCCCTTGAGGTTCTTGGCGCCCATCACGGCGCCAGCCCCCAGCCGCCCGAAATGGCGGAAGGAATCCACGTTGGCGCAGGCGAAGGCCACGCCCTTCTCGCCCGCCGGGCCGATGCGCACCGTGGAGCGGTGGCCTGAACTGTCCTTGCCGAAGCGGCGCAGGTACTTGCCGGTGACGAACACGTCCTGGCCGCGCAGGTAGTGCACGTCGTGCACCTCCAGCCGGCGCGACCCCACCACCAGGCAGGACAGGGTGCGCGCCGCACCGGTGATCATCAGCGCGTCGTACCCGGCAAAGCGCAGGGCCAGGGCCAGTCGGCCACCGGCGTGGCTTTCGGCCCATTGCCCGTTGTAGGGCGAACGGAACCCGCACACCACCTTGCTCATGAGCGGGTAGTAGCCGGTCAGCGGGCCGATGGCGAAGATCAGCGGCTGGCGCGGGTCTTCGGCGGGCGCCCCGGGCAGGCCGTAGGCCTCGTACAGGGCGGCGGCCAGGCCGCTGCCGCCAAGGTGCAGGGGGCGTCCCTCGAACTGGATGACGCGCGAGGCCCCGGTGGCCAGGTCAACGTGCAGCACGCGCGAGGCGGTG
>NZ_VSMK01000590.1 GCF_011682075.1 Nitratidesulfovibrio liaohensis | reverse complement strand
ACCCGGCGGCGCGGCGGCGCGGGCTGGCCCTGGGGCTCATTGCCGATGCGCTGCCCCGGCGGGTGCGTGGTGACGCGGCGCGGCTGCGCCAGGTGCTGTACAATCTGGCGGCCAACGGGGTGAAGTTCACCCATCAGGGCGGGGTGGACATCCTGGCCTGCCCGGTGGGGGGCGACAGGCTGCTGTTCACCGTGCGCGACACGGGCATCGGCATTCCGGAAGAAAAGCTGGCCGTGGTCTGCGAACCTTTCGCGCAGGTGGATGGCTCGTCCACACGGCGCTACCAGGGGGCCGGGCTGGGGCTTGGCATCGTGCGCCGCCTGGTGGCGCGCATGGGCGGCACCATGACCATGGAGAGCGAGGAGGGCGTGGGCACTTCCGTCCATGTCTGCCTGTCGCTGCCCAAGGCGGACGCCGTCAACGGAACGAACGGGGTGAACAGGGTGCATGGAGTGAATGGGATGAACGGGGCGGACGGGATGAACGGAGGGGACGGCATGCCGCATGATGGTACTCCACGCGCCGGTTCCGCGCCCTCAGTCTCTCCGGAAGCCTGCGCGGAATGCCGTGCGGCCACGGCGGTGGCGTCCTTGGAATTGCAGGCGCTACGGGCGCTGCGGGTGCTGGTGGCGGAAGACGACCTGATCAACCGGCTTACCGTGCAACGCATGCTGGAGCGCGAGGGCCATCGCGCGGTATGCGTGGAGAACGGGGCCGATGCGGTGCGCGCGGCGGGTGAGGCAGAGTACGACCTCATCCTCATGGACATCCAGATGCCCGAGATGGACGGCACCGAGGCCGCCCGGCGCATCAGCGACCTTGCGCACAGCACGGGTCGGGCGCGTCCGCCCATCGTGGCCCTGACCGCCCATGCCCTGCGCGGCGATCGCGAACGTTTTCTGGCGTCGGGCATGGACGACTACATCGCCAAGCCACTGGAGCGTGACGTGTTGCGCCGCGTGCTGCAACGACTGGTGAACTGACGGCGACGTTGCCGCTCCCCCCGTCCGGCACCCCCTGCAGGCCGTGAGGGCGCGGCATCTTTCGCCCGCCGCTCTTCCATTCCCTCTGCCAGGTTTCCGGCGCGCACCGCACGCGGTTGCGCCCAGCCGCGCTTTCGCGTACTTCGGGGCCACGCCGGGCGCACGCCGCGCCCCGGTCTTCCCGTCCGCCCCGCCGTCCTCCGCCGTCTGGCCGTCTTTCCG
>NZ_VSMK01000589.1 GCF_011682075.1 Nitratidesulfovibrio liaohensis | reverse complement strand
TGGACCGGCTGGCCCGCGAAGGCATGGTGGTGCGGGTGTGCGACGATGCCCCGGCCTGGGTGCTGGGCACGCCGCCCGACGGGCTGCGCATCGTCGACGTGCTGCTGGCCCTGGCCGGACGCACCCGTGGCGAGGGCGAGGAGCGGGTGGCCACGTCTTTCGAATTCATCAACGACACCCTGGCCCGGTTGGCCGGGGACATGGCCGCCAGCCCGGCCAACGCCACCCTGCGCGCCTACCACGACACCACCCTGCCCGACTGGTTCGACGCGGCCCCGGCCAGTGCACACGACGTGCCGGACGACGTGCCGGGCGACGTGCGGGAAGACACACCGGAAGACGCGCCGGACGATACATGGCCTGGTGGGAATAATGACGCGCGGGACAGCGCAGCAAAAAGCGAAACGCACGAACCGCACCCGCGCGAGTTGCTGGGCGGCACCGCAAACGGCAGATTCCCCACCGCAGACGCCTCCCCCTTGTCCCCATCCCCCCCGTCACCCCCGTCACCCCCGTCACCTGATGCCACCGGCGGCGCCGGCAAGGGTGGCCCTTCCGGCAGCGGCAGGGCTTGAAGAGGGTCCGGCCACAATGACGACGGCGCGGCGGGATGTTCCCGCCGCGCCGTCGGTTCATTCTGACAGCCATCCGGCGTTCCGGCCCTCTCCTCTACCGTGCCTTTCCGCCGTGCGTCGCAGTCGCCGGACGGATCGGAATTTCGGCAGCCGGAGCCCCTCCCCTTGCCGCAGGCCGGACCTGGCGTCGCAGTCGCCGGAGCCCGGAGGCGCGGTGGGAAGGAAAGGCCGGAACGCACCGTGCCATTACGCCATGGCCACCCCCTTGCGGGAGAGCCCGACTGGCTCCTTGCGGGTGAACCCGCTGGGGCTTGTGCTGGGACTCGTGCCGGTGCTCATCGGCACCTCGTGTCGGCGTCATGCCGGGCACGCCATTGGGCAAGGTCCTGCACGGTAAGCACGGGCATGTCCTGCCGCACGCCAAAGGCCTGCACTTCCGGCAGCCGGGCCATGGTGCCGTCCGGGTTGGTCAGTTCGCACAGCACCCCGCAGGGCGAAAGGCCCGCAAGGCGCATCAGGTCCACGGTGGCTTCGGTGTGCCCCCGCCGTTCCAGCACGCCGCCGGGGCGGGCGCGCAACGGAAAGACGTGGCCGGGTCGGCGCAGGTGTTCCGGGCGCGCGCCGGGTGCTGCCGCCG
>NZ_VSMK01000588.1 GCF_011682075.1 Nitratidesulfovibrio liaohensis | reverse complement strand
CGGCGTGGCCCAGCCCGGCCATGGGGGCCAGCCACAGCCGCCCCGGCACGGTGCGCCCGCCCACGGTCAGCGGCGCACGCAGACGCGCGGCAAGAGCCGCATCACTTGCGGCAGGGGTGTCGGGGGCGGTTTCGAGGGCGATACCGGGGGCTGCGTCGGTCATGGCGTCGTGTGGGGATATGTTCGGAGGGGACGTCTTCGGCATGGAGGGCTGGACTGGTGACTGCACGGAAAACGGCACGGGCGCGGGCTATGCGCCGGGGGTGTGGCGCAGCACTTCGTTGCCGTCCAGGTCGCGGATGGACAGGGTGCCCGCCTCGTAGAGGCCGTACGAGGCCACATAGCCGTCCTTGGGCAGGGTTGTGGAGCCCACGTTCCAGATGTGCAGACCGTCCACGGTTTCCGCGCGGGGGATGTGGGTATGCCCGCACAGGAACACGTCGCCGGGGGTCAGGTTGGGGAAGCGGTCGGGCAGTTGGTGGTGGTGTCCGTGGTTGGCCCAGATGCGCAGCCCGTCGGCAAAAATCCACGCCGCTTCCGGCAGGGGAAAGCGCAGGACCATGGTGTCCACCTCCGCGTCGCAGTTGCCGCGCACGGCGATGATGCGCGGTGCCCAGTCATTCAGCAGGGCCGCCACTTCGCGCGGGGCGTAGCCTTCGGGCACCGGGTTGCGCGGGCCGTGGTACAGCAGGTCGCCCAGCAGCACCAGGGCATCGGGGTGATGGGTACGGGCCAGTTCCAGCACCAGTTCGGTGCGCGGCAGCGAGCCGTGCAGGTCGGAGGCGATGAGCAGTTTCATGGTCGGTTGATTCCTGATGGTATGGCTGGCGCGGCACAGGAGCGCGCCGGGAAGGGAACGGGCCGCCGCCTGGGGCGGTGGCCCGGTACATGAACACGAAAAGGTTCGTATGCGGAAAAGTGGTTCTGAATGCGGTCTGTTGCGCGATGCGCGGGCTAGGGGCTGTTTCTGAATCAGGATTTTCGTTCGTTGGCAACAGCCCCTACAGATGTTCGACGGCAATCCTTCGCGGGGCGGCGGCCTCGCGCTTGGGCATGCGGATGGTCAGCACGCCGTTGGCCAGTTGGGCCGAAATGCGCGTGGCATCCACCATGTCCGACAGGGTGAACACGGCGTGGTACTCCACGTCGCCGAACTCCATGGCGTGCACGCGGGGGCCGCCCGCCGGGCCGCAGCCGCAGGGGGCGGGGGCGGGGCCATCTGC
>NZ_VSMK01000587.1 GCF_011682075.1 Nitratidesulfovibrio liaohensis | reverse complement strand
AGGCGCCGGGGTTCCTGCGGCTACGCGCCGCGCCGCCTGCGGTCGGGGCGGCCCGCGTCGGCGCACAGCACGTGGGGCGCGCCCGTGGCATCGGTGAAGCGCACCGCGAGGGTCACGCACAGGTTGCCCGAGGCCCGCGAAATGTACGGGGCGGTCAGGCATTCCTCTATGCCGCTGCGCATGGGCAGGAAATATTCCTTCAGCGAATGGTCGGTGCCGCGCCGCGCGGGCTGGTAGATGAACCGCCTGCTGGCCGAAAGCCGGTAGGGGTTGCATACCGTGTCCGACACCTGGCGCCCCGCGCCGTCCAGCACGTACAGGCACTCCAGGGCCGATTCCGCGTTCAGGTAGCGGGCCAGCAGCTTGTCGAAGTCGCCGGGGCAGGCGTGGTGCAGGTCTTCGCGCAGGCGGTGCACGGCGCTGCGCAGGGTGGCCACGCGGCGCTCCTCTTCCTCCACTTGGGCCAGGGTAAGCGCGGCGTAGGCGCGGGCCACGTTGTGCATGGCCGTGCCGCCTTCGGCCACGGCCCCTTCGGGCGAGGGATGCGCGAACAAAAAGCCCTGCATCACGTCGGCCCCCAGGTCCATCAGCAGGGCTGCCTCGCCCTCGTGCTCCACGCCTTCGGCCACTGTCATGGCCCCGATGCGTCGGGCCAGGCCCACCAGCGCCCGCACCACCTCCTGGCGGTGGAACGAATCGGGCAGGCCGGACACCAGCGAGCGGTCCAGCTTGAGCACGTCGGGCTTCAGCGCGGCAATGCGCTCCAGGTTGGAATGCCCGGCCCCCACGTCGTCCAGGGCCACCAGAAAGCCCAGCTTGCGGTGGCGCGCGGCGAACTCCATCAGCGCATCGGTGTCGTCCACCTGCGATTCCACGATTTCCAGCACCACGTTGTTGGGGCTGACCCCGCTGGCCTCGGCCAGCCGCTGGATGTGCCCGGACCCCACCACCCCGCGCCGCAAGACGGAGGTGTCGATGTTCACGAACAGCAGCAGTTCCGGCCTGCGGCGCACCATGGGGGCAAAGGCGGCAAAGGCCCGCTCGCGGCACAGGCGGTCCAGTTCCAGCGCGCTGCCACTGGCGGCGGCGGTGGAAAACATGACGTCGGGCGGCATCACCGCGCCGCCGGGCAGGCGGCCCCGGCTCAGGGCCTCCATGCCCACCATGGCGTGGCGGCGCACGGAAACCAGCGGCTGGAACAGGGTGAACACGTCGGCAATGGCC
>NZ_VSMK01000586.1 GCF_011682075.1 Nitratidesulfovibrio liaohensis | reverse complement strand
GTGCGGCGACACCACACGCACCGCGTCGCCGTCGGCAAGGCCAAGGCGGGCCAGCGCATCGGGGTGCACGGCCACGCGGGGGTCCGGGCGCAGGCGGCGCAAGGAATCGATCTGCCGCCCCTCGGAATGGAAGAAGGGCAACACCTTGCATCCGGACATGAGGATGAACGGGTATGCGGCGGCCACCTCCGGGGTGGACACCGGCGACAGGGGCGGCTCCACGTACACGGGCAGGGGCGGGCGGCCTGCCCCGGCCATGACGGAACTGACCAGTTCCACCTTGCCGCTGGGCGTGGGAAAGCCGTCCGTCTCGTGCTTGCGGTAGCGCATGGGGCCGAGCACCAGCCCCTTTTCCGTGAAGGCGCGAAAGTCCATGCCGGAAGGTTCCAGCAGCCAGGCCAGATAGGCGTCCCAGTCCGGCCAGGGAAAGGCCTCGTCCAGGCCCAGGCGGTGGGACAGCTCCAGGATCACGGCGCGGTCGTCGCGGGCCTCGCCGGAATGCGGGCCACGGGCCAGCCTGCGCCGGGCCAGCACGCACCACAGCTTGTGAAAGTAGACCACGTCGTCCTGCTCCAGCCAGTGGGCGGCGGGCAGCACCAGGTCGGCCAGTTGGGCCGTGGGCGTCAGGAAGAAATCGGACACCACGCTGAACTCCACGTGGTCGCGCAGGGCGGCTTCCACCACGTCGCCCCTTGTGGCGGTGAGCATGGGGTTGGTGCCCACCAGCCACACCGCGCGGGGCCGGTACGGTTCGCCGCTGACGCAGGCGTCCCAGAACGTGGGCTGGTGGCAACCGGGACCGAAGGGAAAGCGCCCCGCGCCGATCATGCGGGTCTTCTGTTCCGGTGACAAAAGGTGCATGCCCAGCACCTTCTTGTTCTCCAGCGGCGACTTGCAGCGGATGTCCGGCGGGGGCACCCAGTGCACCATGCCGCCCGGCACGTCGAGGTTGCCGGTGATAGCCGTGAGCAGCAGCAGGGCGCGCCCGGTCTGGAAGGCGTTGACGCTGGTGTCTATGCCGTTGCCCCACAGCAGGCTGGCGGGCTTTACCGTGGCCAGCGCGCGGGCGGCGGCGATGATGTCCTGCGCGGGCACGCGGGTGATGGGCGCGGCCCACTCCGGCGAAAAGGCCCGCACGTGCCCGGCCAGTTCGGCAAAGCCGGTGCAGTGGCGGGCCACGAAGTCCGCGTCGTGCAGCCCCTCGCCGATGATCACGTGCAGCAGGGCC
>NZ_VSMK01000585.1 GCF_011682075.1 Nitratidesulfovibrio liaohensis | reverse complement strand
GCCTTGGTCCGCTGCTGGCCCGCCTGGGCGAGGCCCGCGTGGCCCTGCCCGGCGGCTGCGCCATCGGCGCGCGCCCCGTGGACCTGCACCTGACCGCGCTGGAAAAGATGGGCGCCACCTTCGACCTGGAATCCGGCTACATCCAGGGCCGCTGCAAGAAACTGCGCGGCGCGCACATCCACTTCGACTTCCCCACCGTGGGCGGCACCGAAAACCTGCTCATGGCCGCCACCCTGGCCGAGGGCGAGACCATACTGGAAAACGTTGCCCGCGAACCGGAAGTGGTGGACCTGGCCAACTTCCTCATCGCCTGCGGGGCGAAGATCGAGGGGCACGGCTCCAGCATCATCAAGGTGCAGGGCGTGCCGCGCCTTGGCGGATGCGAATACCGCATCATGCCCGACCGCATCGAGGCGGGCACCTTCATGGTGGCGGCGGGCATCACCGGCGGCGACCTGCTGCTGACCGACTGCCCCTTCGAGGAACTGGAGGCGGTCATCGCCAAGCTGCGCGACATGGGGCTGATCATCGAGCGCGAAGGCACCCGCGATGTGCGCGTGACCCACAACGGCCACCTGCGCGCCCGCGACGTGACCACCCGTCCCTTCCCCGGCTTTCCCACCGACATGCAGGCCCAGATCATGGCCCTGATGACCATTGCCAGTGGCGCGGGCGTGGTGGAGGAAACCATCTTCGAGAACCGCTTCATGCACGTGCCGGAACTGGTGCGCATGGGCGCGGACGTCAAGCTTTCCGGCCACTCCGCCATGGTGCGCGGCGTGCAGAAGCTCATCGGCGCGCCGGTCATGGCGTCCGATCTGCGGGCCAGCGCATCGCTGGTGCTGGCGGGCCTTGCCGCGCAGGGCGAAACCCACGTCCAGCGCATCTACCACCTGGACCGGGGCTACGAACGCATCGAGGAAAAACTGAACGCCGTGGGCGCGCGCATCACGCGCATGCCGGAATAGCCGCACGCCTTCCGGGCGGGCCCGCCACGCGGCGCGGCCCGCCTTTTTTTGCACCCGAAAAACCCCGCAGGCACCGCCAGCCCCATGTCCCAGCCATCTTCGCAGTCTCAACCCCCTTTGGCGCCGCCACTGCTGCCCCCGCTGCTGTATCGGCAGGCCTGCCTGCTGGCGACGCTGGCCGGGTTGGCCGCGCTGCCGCCACGGGGCGAACCCGTGTGGGCCGTTACGGCAGCGATACTGCTGTGGCTGGGCATGGGCGCGCGGGC
>NZ_VSMK01000584.1 GCF_011682075.1 Nitratidesulfovibrio liaohensis | reverse complement strand
CCTGCCGGTCGACGGGCTGCATCACGCGGGTCATGGTCAACACCGACTGCCCGGACATCGCGGCGGCGGCCCGCGCCGCCGGGGCGGACGTGCCCTTCCTGCGCCCGGCGGAACTGGCCACGGACGAGGCCTCGCCGCTGGACGCATGGGTCTTCGCGCAGGTGTGGATGCTGCTGGTGGAGCGGCGCGTGCCCGACTTTCTGCTGTCCGTCTCGGCCACCCACCCCTGCCTGCACCCGGACGAGATGCGCCGCGCCGTGGACCGGCTGGCGGCGGCCAACCGCCCCTCGCTCCAGACCGTGGCCCGGCTGCCCGCCGTGTCGCTGGAATTCCTGACCCCGGACTTCCGCCCGCTAGGCGGCGGACCGCCCCCGGCGGAAGGTAGCGGACAGGAAATCGACAGCCCGAACGACGAGCGGTTTCTGCAATGCGGGGCGTTTTCCATCACCTGCAACCGCCCGTACTACCATGTGCAGCCGTGGTTCCGGCAATACATGACCGACATTCCCGCGCCCCCGGCGGAACCCCTGGCCCACGTGCTGTCCGCGCGGCAGGGCGTGGACATCGACGAACCGTGGGATCTCGCCACCTGCCGCCTGCTGCTGGACGGGGACGCCCCGTTCCCGGCCTGCACCCCGGCGGATGTGGCCGTCCACGCCCCCCCTGACGCGGGGAACGTGGCGGCCCCAGCCGACCTTGCCTGCGTGGTGGTGCTGCCGCCCGAAGGGCAGGGCATATCAGGCACGCCAGATGTGCCGGATGTGCCGTATGCGCCTGATGTGCCGGGTGCGCCTGAAGCCGCCAAGCACACCGACGGGCCGTACCTGCGCATCGCCGGTATTCCCGCGCCCTGCCGCGTGCTGGATGCGGTGCGTACCGCCCTGCCTCACGTCCCGCTGGCCGTATGCGGCGAAGGGGACATGGCCCGCGCCGTGGCCCGCCGTTACGGGCTTTCCCTGCTGCCCCTGCCGGAATTTCTCGCGCAACGTCGCGCCGCATGGCCGGTGCCGCTGCTGGCCGCTGGCGACCTTGCGTCAGCCCGCGCTGTCTGGCCCAATATTTCCAACGGCGCATCCGGTTTTTTCGGGCGGGACATCCTGTGCATCGACGGGCGGGCCGCCCTGCTGGATGCAGCCACCCTGCGCGCCTTCGTCGGCTCGGCGCGAGCCGCCGGTGCCGCCGCCGACGCGGGATGCGGCCTGCCCGCGTGTTCCGTGTCGCCCGCGCCCGTACACCCT
>NZ_VSMK01000583.1 GCF_011682075.1 Nitratidesulfovibrio liaohensis | reverse complement strand
GCCCCGCCGCCGCGCGGACGGCGTCCATCAGTCGCGGTCCCGGTGCCTCCACGCCGCCCAGCGGCGAACCCGCAACCGGAATCAGTCCGATGCAGTTCATCAGCGATGCGCCCAGCGCGGCGGCGCGCCGGGCCACCGCCTCCACATGGGCGTCGTTGATGCCGGGCACCACCACGGTATTCACCTTCACGGCAATGCCCGCCCGCGCCAGGCGCGTCAGCCCTTCCTCCTGCCGGGCCAGCAGATGGGCCGCGCCTTCCGCGCCATGCAGCGCGCGGTCGTCATCCCCGGTCACATGGGCGTACAGGCGCGCGCCCAGTTCCGGGTCCACGGCGTTCAGGGTCACGGTAACGTGCCCCACGCCCAGCGCAACCAGCGCATCAACATGGTCCGGCAGGGCCAGCCCGTTGGTGGACAGGCACAGCAACAGGCCCGGATGCGCCCGGCGCACAAGGGCCAGGGTTTCCAGCGTGGGTCCGGGGCTGGCCAGCGGATCGCCCGGCCCGGCAATGCCCACCACCGAAAGGTGCGGCAGCGCGGCCACGGCCCGGCCCACCAGTTGCGCGGCCTCCACCGGGTCCAGCACGCGACTGGTCACGCCAGGGCGAGACTCGTTGACGCAGTCGTGCCGCCGGTCGCAATAGCCGCAGCGGAGGTTGCAGGCCCCCGCCACCGGCAGGTGGATGCGCGCGTGCGTGCCGTGCGCCCCGGCGCTAAAGCACGGATGGCGCGAATCGCCCGCGTTCATCGCGGTTTCCGCCCCATGCCGATGCAGTCCTGCGGACACGAGTCAAGGCAGTCCCCGCAGTTGGTACAGTTGGTTTCCCCGGGCCGCGTGGCCATGTAGCAGACCCTGCGGCACTTGTCGCAGCCGTTGCAGGCGTCGGTCTTGTACACCGAGAACGGCGCGAAACGGCACACCACTTCCAGCACCCCGCCCGCCGGACAGGCAAAGCGGCACCACGCGGCGGACACCGCCACGCCCAACGCCAGAATGCCCACCACCGCCCAGGTGCGCACCAGCCACAGCGGCATGGCGTGTTCGAAGGTAAGGGCTACCGCGCCGAAGAATTCCCCGGTGCGGATGGGCACGTTGACGCGCGGCTGCCCCAGCACGAAGTAGGCCCACAGGGCCAGCGCCAGCCCGCCGTACTTGCCGAAGGGCAGCAGGCGCGCGGCCAGACCGCCGGGCTTCAGGCGCAGCGGCGCGAAGAAGCCCAGCAGGCGGTTCACCGTGCCGCC
>NZ_VSMK01000582.1 GCF_011682075.1 Nitratidesulfovibrio liaohensis | reverse complement strand
CCAACGCACGGGCGATCCCGCACGCGGGGCGCGCGCCGTTGCTCGATGACGGCGGAGGGGGCAAGAGGCCGACGTGGAAAGGCACGGGTGGCCCCGCGTGCGCGGGGTGGCCGCCCATGCCCTCAGGGCTGCTTGTCGCCAGCGGAACCCGCCGAGCGAGGCGTGAGTTGATACCCCATTTCCTGGGCCATGTACTCCAATGCGGCCACGTCGCGAGTCACCCGCATGATTTCCAGCAGGGTGTCCGCGCCCAGCTTGGCGCTGTGGTCGTGCGGGTTCAGTTCGCGCATCATGGTGGGATAGGGCTTGCCGATCTGCTGGGCAACCCACTTGGACCGCCGCGCGCCAAGCACGGCGTTCTGGGTGATGCTGGTCACGCTTCTGCGCATGGGCGCTACCTCCTGTCTGCGGTGGTGGGACCGGCGCGCCCCTACCTGTTCGTTGGCGGCGCGCGGAGGGCACTGAACCATGTTAACGCAGAAACCATGAAGACACGGGGTTGTAAACCAGTTGATACGGTATTTTGGGCGTTGAGCGTGACAGTATTTTCGTGGTAGTGTCCCTCTGAATCCAGGTGGGGTGATGCTTTATCAAGTAGGGGTTGTGCGCTTTTTCGGCGGCAAGTCACTGCATGGCGCGGATGTGGGCCGCATCGCCTGGCGTAGCGGAATAGGGCGGCTTGTCTTGCAGGCGGTTGCAGCCGGGCGGGCCAGACACGGGAGCAAGGGCAAAGAGGCAGGACGGTCAGAGCGGCCAGAGTGGCCAGAGCGAGTGGGCACGGGTGGCACCGCACGGGGGATACCCTGTGAAACCATCGGGGCAGGCCCCGGCGCGACGGCGAACCGGGGCGGGGAGTGTGAGGGCAGCATGGAAGGTGGGCGCAACGTGTTCATTGCCGCGCATCAGCCGCTGATGCGCGAAGGGCTGAAGGTGCTGCTGCGCGGTCTGGACGGGGTACGGGTGTGCGGCGAGGCGTCGGACGGGCGCGCCGCGCTGGAAGGGTGCGAACGTTTGGGGGCGGACCTGGCCGTCATCGAATGCGGGCTGCCCCTGCTGGACGGGGTATGCGTGATGCGGCTGCTCAAGCGCCGCCATCCGGCTCGCCGGGTGCTGGCCATTGGCGGGGACGACCCCGCCATGCTGCACCCCGCGCTGGAAGCGGGGGCCGACGGCTATCTGCTGCCGGAAGCCAGCGCCGACGAGGTGCGACTGGCGGTACGGGCGCTGCTGGCGGGAGATCGGAAGAG
>NZ_VSMK01000591.1 GCF_011682075.1 Nitratidesulfovibrio liaohensis | reverse complement strand
GCACCGCACGACGCCGGGCAACCGCCCGGCGCGCCCGCACCTGCCCGCACGCGGCGGCACGACGGAAGGGGGTTCGCACGGTGGCCACGCAATCGTCCCTGGAACAGATGTTCAAGCCCAATTCCGTGACCGTCATCGGGGCCACGTCCACGCCGGGCGAGCCGGGCTGCGTCATCATGGAAAACCTGATGTCCGGCACCTTTCTGGGGCCGGTGCTGCCGGTGAACGAAACGGGAGAGGCCGTGGCGGGCATGCCCGGCCACACCGCCATCGACACCCTGCCCCTGACGCCGGACCTCGCCATCATCTGTTCCCCGCCCGAAACCATTCCCGGCTACATCGAAGAACTGGGCAAGCGCGGCACCCGCGCCGCCGTGATCATGAGCCGGGGGTTCTTCCGGTTCGACCGCGAACGGCGCGAAGTGCAGAAGGCCGCCCTGCTGCAGGCCGCGCAACGCTGGGGCGTGCGGGTGCTGGGGCCCAACTGCCTGGGGTTCATCACGCCGTCGGTGGGGGTGAACGCCAGCCTTGCCCCGCGAGAGGCGCTGCCCGGCAAGGTGGCCTTTCTTTCGCAGTCCGATTCGCTGTTCACGTCCGTTCTGGACTGGGCCACGTCCAAGGGCATCGGCTTTTCGCACTTCATCGCCCTGGGCGACCGGTACGACGTGCATTTCAACGACGTGCTGGACTACCTGAACGGCGACGTGAACACCCGCGCCGTGCTGCTGTACATAGAGACCATCGACAGCGCCCGGCGGTTCATGTCCGCCGCGCGCGCGCTGGCCCGCAACAAGCCGGTGCTGGTGATCAAGGCGGGCCGGTCGGAGGCGGCTGCGGCTGCGGCTGCCGCGCATTCCGGCATGCTGCTGGGCGCGGACGAGGTGTACGACGCCGCGTTTCGCCGGGCGGGCATGCTGCGGGTGGCCGACATCGACGCCATGTTCGACACGGTGGAAACGCTGGCCCTTGCCAAGCCGCTGAAGGGCGACCGGCTGGCCATCCTGACCAACGGCGGCAGCCCCGGCTTTCTGGCCACCGACGCCCTGTTGCAGGGGCGCGGCAAGCTGGCCGAACTTTCCGATGAAACCTGCCAGGCGCTGGACAACGAACTGGGGCGCGACTGGTCGTACTGGAACCCGCTGATCGTGCGCAGTTCCGCCGACGGGGCCATGTACGCGAAAGCGTTGCAGATTCTGCTGGACGACCGGGGCGTTGATGCCGTGCTGGTGATGCACGTGCCCACCTTTTCCATGCCCAGTGACGACGTGGCGAGCGCGGTCATAGAGGTGGCCCGCCGCAGCCGCAAGCCGGTGCTGACCAGCTGGCTGGGCATAGACGACGCCGCCGGGGCGCGCCGCAAGTTCGCCGCCGCCGGGGTGCCCAGCCACTTCACCCCGGACAACGCGGTGCGGGCCTTCCTGAACATGGTGGAGTACCGGCGCAACCAGGACACCCTGATGGAAACGCCGCCCTCGCTGCCGGAGGCCTTCAACCCCGACGTGACGGCGGCGCGCATGGTGGTGAACGACGCGCTGGAGGCCAAGCGCATGCTGCTGACCCCGGCAGAGGCCCACGCCGTGCTCACCGCCTATGGCATACCCGTGGCCGAGACGCGCCACGTGAAGACCCCACGCGAGGCCGTGACCGCCGCGGCGGAGATAGGCTACCCCGTGGCGCTGAAGGTGGAATCGCCCGACGTGCCGCGCACCTCGCTGGCTGGCGGCGTGGCCCTTAACCTTGCCAGCGACGAAGAGGTGATGGACGCCGCCCTGTCCACCGCCAACAACGTGTGCGACCAGGTGCCCGGCGCGCGCATGGAAGGCTATGCCGTGCAGCGCATGTGCCGGTTGGCCGGGGCGCACGAACTGGCCGTGGAAACCGCCACCGACCCGGTGTTCGGCCCCATCATCCGCTTCGGGCAGGGCGGGTCCATGGCAGAGGTGCTGGCCGACCGCCAGACCGCCCTGCCGCCTCTGAACATGGGCCTTGCGCAGGAACTGGTGTCGCGCACGCGGGTGTACCGCCTGCTGCGCGGCAGCGGCCACAAGGACCGCGTGAATCTGGACGCCGTGCGCCTGCTGCTGTGCAAGGTGTCGCAGCTGATCATCGACATACCCGAAATATTCGAACTGGAGATAGACCCGCTGTTCGTGGATGCCGACGGCGTGGTGGCGCTGGATGCGCACATGCGCATTGCCTGGTCCACCACCACCGGCACGGACCAGTTGGCCATCCGCCCCTACCCGCGCGAGCTGGAGGAATGCGTGACCCTGCGCGACGGGCGGCACGTGGACCTTTTGCCCATCCGCCCGGAAGACGAGCCGGAGCACTGGGAATTCGTGGAGAGTTTATCGGCGGAAGACAAGCGGTTCCGCTTCTTCGGCAACGTGGCCAAGCTGCCCCGCGCCGAAATGGTGAAGCTGACCCAGATCGACTACGACCGTGAAATGGCCTTCATCGCCAAGGGGCCGGACAACGACGGGGTGGTGCGCACGCTGGGCGTGGTGCGGGCCATGGTCAGCACCGACAACAGCGAGGCGGAATTCGCCGTGGCCGTTCGGTCCGACCTGAAGCGGCAGGGCCTGGGCAAGCTGCTGATGCAGAAGATCATCCGCTACTGCAAGGCGCGCGGCACCAAGCGCATTGTGGGCGCTGCCCTTGGCGACAACAAGTCCATGGCCGAACTGGCGCGGTCGGTGGGCTTCATCGTCAGCAAGGACTACGACGAGGACATCTGGCAGTTGGACTTGCCGTTGGAGGATGGGAAGGGGGCATGAGCCGCCCTTAGAGCTAGCTACGGGCTGTGGCCAGCAATGCCAATACCCCATCGCCAGCAGACATCACAAGCCACTTGAACTTATTAAAAATATTAGGCAAATTCATTAGCAACCTGTAAAAACTGCGATTACCGCCCTCGAGGTGTACAATGCTTGCATACATAGAACAGTTAGCGATCGTTTCCGCTGCCGAACCATTTTATGCTTTTGTAACTTTTATAATTATGCTTAGTGTTTTATGTGGACTCATATTCATCATCAATAACACAAAAAATAAACTATCCGACACGATAAACACAATGTCATACGGCCAAAAAGTGCTTATGATGCTTGTTATTTTTTTCTCATTCGGGATTCTCTTAGCTGTAGTAGGAAACTACACAAGCAAGTTGCATCCAATACTATCAACAATATTTACTTCAATCGGAACTCTATTCATGTTTGGAACGTCATACAGCTGCTACACAGATTTTGTATCGAATAGAGGTGTCATCTCAGAAATAAAAAACATGATAACTGATGCTGTAGATTTAAAAGAAAACCACCGCACAATAGAAGACATGGGCATTCAAAAGATAATCAGATTTGACACTGACGAATTACTTAAAAAAATGGCATCTTCAAAATCATGTAAAATGCTGTGCCTTTACAACTTAAATTTTATAAAAATACATTATTCTAAAATACTAGAACTCGTTCAAAATGGCCTAAAAATAGAAGTAATCATGTCAGATCCATCAGATGATGCTCTTTTTGATTGCCTTCAAAATAGCTTTGACCGCACACCGGCAGAGACAATAAAAGACAACACAACTAAAGCATTTAAATTTTGGTGCGAGGATGTTTGCGCTCACTGCAATAATAAAGTAACCATAAAAACGATAAACTGGCCATCCACATATTCAGCCTACATATTTGATGAAAATGAAATGTGGTTCCTACCTAGACACACCTCCAAGGGAAAAAAAGACCCCTACGTATTCATAATAAACAAAACAGATCACGTATCGAGTAACTTTTTCTTTCAAGACATAATCGACACATCAAAAGCATCAACTCAACACAATAACTGCTCCACATGTCAAACAAACACTCCATTTACAGACCAAACCATTCCCAGTACCACAGGCGCAACGACACCTTCTGTATAAAATTCGCACAGGCGCACGAGATGAAAGAGACACTAAATCAGGCGATATACGAGTTAAAAACCAAGATAAACGCATCTAGCGCACTTACAGAAGCGCTTGACACGCTGCAACACCTCGGCAAAGTCTACATAATCGGTGGAGCTATTCGCGACAGTTATGCGTCGTTAATGCTTGGCTCGGAAATACTTCCTAGCGACCTTGACTTAGTTATAGACACCAACGCCAAACTACCTATATGCAAAAACGGCATACTCAATAGTTTTGGCGGTGTAAAATGTGAGATTCCGAGCTCTCCATTCCCTATAAACTACTGGCGTCTTTGCGATACCTACGCATTCAGGAAAGGATTGCTCCCCCCTCGCGCCAAGAACCTACCCGCAACGACTGTTTTTGATATAAATGCTGTAGTTGCCGATTTCACATCAGGAACATATTTCGAACACAATTTCCTTAACTCCATGCGCAACAAAAAAATATCCTTTAATTGCACAGCGTACATTGCTGACATGCCAGAACTCCAAGCCTTGCGAGCCATCATATACAGCAGAAAGCTCAATTTTCTCCTCGACGAGCGGGTCACTGAATTCATCAGAAAAACTGTCGCAAAGCATTCTGAGACAACATTCAAAGAATCCATCGCTGGCTATGCGAAATCAAAAGACACAGCTAGCATTTCAGCGCTTTTCTCCCTAGCCGCATCACAATCCCTCCCTTGCCCCCCTTGCATACCCCGCCTCGTCTAGCTCTGCGTGCATTTTACAGGGCGTACTCAAGAAATCTGGCAGGCCAGTGCTGGGCCGCCGTCATTACCGACCGGGGGCAGGCCGTGCGCATCATATCCGTGCGCCGGGCGAGAAAAGAGGAGGTGGCACTGTATGTCCAAGCAAATTTCCACTGAAGAATTCGACCGCCGCTTTGACGAGGGCGAAGACATCACCGCCTTTCTGGATACCAGCGCCATCCGCCATCCCAACCGCGAGAAGAAGACCGTGAACGTGGACTTTCCGCTGTGGATGGTGAACGCGCTGGACAAGGAAGCCAAGACCCTTGGCGTCTCGCGGCAGGCGCTCATCAAGACGGTGCTCGGCAGGCACTTGCAGAAACGCAAGGGGCAGTGAATCCGGAACGGTGTCGGGGGACGGCAAATCGCTGGTAGTCTGCCCGCCGTACCCCTGTCGCCAGAATACTCTTGTTCCCCCCTTTTCCCAGAACGCCAAAAGGCCCGCCATATCAGGCGGGCCTTGCGATTTAATACTTACTCCCCCCTGAAAGGGGTCAAGGGGGCGCGGCCCCCTTGCGGGGTGCGGGGCAGCGCCCCGCTCTCCCGGATTCGCCCCCCAGCAGCCGCCAGCCCCGCTACAGAATGAAATCGTTCGACAGGAAATTCGACCGCCTGTCCCGAATGATGCTGGTCAGAATCTCCTTGTTGGCATCGGTGCCCTTGGCGGCCACCAGCGTGCGGATGGAGAAGCAGCGCAGCGCATCGCTGACCGAAAGGGTACCCTCGGCGGAATCCTTGCGGCCGGTAAAGGGAAAGGTGTCCGGCCCGCGCTGGCACTGACTGTTGATGTTCACCCGGCACACCTGGTTGACCATGGGGTCGATCAGCCGGGCCACGTCGTCCGGGTCGTTGCCGAAAATGCTCAACTGCTGCCCGTACTGCGACCCAACCACGTAACGCACCGGCGTTTCTATGTCCGTGAAGGGGATGACGGGTATCACCGGGCCAAACTGCTCCTCGTGGTACACGCGCATCTGCGGCGTGGCCGGGCAGACCACCGTGGGGTGGTACAGGGTTTCGGCGTGGGTGCCGCCGCCGCTGTTGGCCACCTTGCCGCCGTGCGCGGCGGCGTCCCGCACCAGGTCGTCCAGATAGGCGGACTTGCCGGGCACCGGCAGCGGGGTGATGCGCACCCCCTCGTCCCACGGCATGCCGATGCGCAGCTTGCGGATGCCCTCGTCCATGCGGACCAGGAATTCGTCCAGCCGCTTCTGATGCACGAACAGCATCTTCAGCGCGGTGCAGCGCTGCCCGTTGAACGAGAACGAGCCTTGCAGCGCCTCGGCCACGGTCAGGTCCATGTCCGCGCAGTCCAGCACGATGCCCGCGTTCTTGGCGTCCAGCCCCAGCACGCAGCGCAACCGGTGCGGGTGCGGGTGGGCCAGGCGCAGCGCGTCCGCCGCCGTGCTGGACCCGATGAACGCCAGCACGTTGATGCGGCCCGACGCCATGATGGGCTTCACGATGCGCCGGTCGCCGTGCAGGATGTTGACCACCCCGGCGGGAAAGGCGTCGCGGAAGGCTTCCATCAGCGGCGAATACAGCAGCCGCCCCAGGCGCGGCGTTTTCACGATGACCGGATTGCCCATGATCAGCGCGGGCATCAGCGTGCAGAAGGTTTCGTTCAGCGGGTAGTTGTACGGCCCCATGCACAGCACCGGCCCCAGCGGCGCGCGGCGTATCTGCGCGTAGATGCCTTTCTCTATGACGAAGCGCGACGAGGCGCGGTCCAGGTCCTTCAGCGCGTCGATGGTGTCGCGCAGGTACTCCATGGTGCGGTCGAATTCGCCGCTGGCGTCCTGCCACGACTTGCAGATTTCCCACATCATGATGCGCACCACCTCGGTGCGCCGCGCCGCCATGCGCCGGGCAAAATCCTCCACGTGGCGGATGCGCTCGGCCACGCCCATGGTGGGCCATGCGCCCATGCCGTCGGCCCAGGCGCGGTCTGCGGCGTCCACGGCGCGCAGGGCGGCGGCCTCGTCCAGAATGGGGCAGCGGCCCAGCAGGCGCGGGGTGAAGCCGCCCGCACCGTCAACTTCCCCGATGGGCGAAAACACCTGCTGCATCTCGCCGGGCCATTCCTCCAGCTTGCCGTCGATGAGGCAGGTGCGCTGCTCTATGGGGGCGAAGGCGTGGGCGGCTTCCGGCAGGGGCTGCCCGGCCACGGGAAACAGGGCACGCAGGCTTTCGGGCGTATGGGCGGCGGCAGGGCTGGCGGCTGGGCCAGATACAGGACCAGCTACAGGAGTGGACGGCTGGGACGACATGTGTAACTCCTTCATCCGGCGGCGGGCCGGGCTGTGGAATGGCGGGATGCCTGCGGAACGGCGCGGAATGGTCGGCAGCGGTACAGGCGGTACAGGGGGGAACTGGCCGGAACTGGACCGCACGAGGTCGCACGGGATGACCGGGCCGCGACATGGAGCCAGCATAGCAGGGTTGCGGCCCGATGGCAGCAGGGAAGGCAGGGCGGGGGTGATTATGGGCGGGGCGGGGCGAAGGTGCGAAAGGGATGGAAGCGGAAGTAACAGGCCGCAAGCATGGCCGGGCAGTGCGGAACGTTCATCCGAACGGGGCTGCGGCAACGCTGCGGGCTGGTGCGAAAGCCGCAGGGCGGCAACGTACGGACAAATGCGCCCCCCAGCTTCCCCCAGTTCCCCCTGCAATCCCCTGACGCCCCTACCCCGCCGCCTCCCACGCGGCGGCCTGCTCGCGCTCTTCCGGCGTCAGCAGTTCCAGCCAGCGGCGGCGGAATTCCATGTAGTGGTTGATGCGCAGATCCTTCCACAGCGCGGGTTTGGTGTCCCACGGCTTGGGACCGTGAAAGTGCACGATGCGCGCCCGCGTCAGCGCGTCGGCCCGGTAGGGCGGGCAGTTCCACGAAGGGTCCAGCTTGGTCACCCGCTTGCCGAAAAAATAGTTCAGCAGCGACTGGTCCAGATTGCCGATGCGGTGCAGGTTCTGCACGCAGAAGGCCAGAAAGTTCTGGATGTGGTCGTGCCGCCGCAGCCGGGCAAGGTTGAACAGCACCACCCCGCTGCTGAAGGTCCAGATGGGAAAGGGCAGCGGCACCACGTAGCGGCGGCCTCGCCATTCGTAGTCCAGTTGTTCGTGGGTATGGTGGAAGGGGGCCGTGGCCTCGCGGGCCATGGCCATGTACTGCGGGCGGATGTGCTCCGCCCCGCCGGATGCAGCATCGCCCAGAATCGGTTGGTGGAAGTACACGTCGGCGTCGCAGTACAGCACGTATTCGTCGTCGGCCAGTTCCGGCAGCAGGGCCAGTTCCAGCTTCAGAAAGGCGCCGATGCAGCGGTGGAACTGCGGGGGGGCGTTGTGCACGCCGATGACCGGAGTGTGCCGGGCAAGCTGCACGCCCTCTGCGCGCACCGCGTCCATGACCGCCGGGTTGCTGCCGCCGTACACGCACACGCAAGGGGCAGCATCGCCGTGCAGACGCCGCAGCGAGCGCACGGCGGCACGCATCATCAGCAGGTAGCGGGGGTTGTCGTCGATGCAGAAGACGATCTTCATGCGGCAAGGGTCCGGCGTGCGGGTGCGTGGGGAATGGGGGTCTGCCCCCGCTCGTAGCCCATTTCCGGTGGCAAGGCCAGCATGCGCGGGCGCGCGGCGGCGCGGGTGGTGAAATGGGGGGCGAAATCCGGAAACGAAATCGGGGGACGAAACCCGGCGCGGAGTTGTCCGGCGGGGTTATCCAGGCCAACGTGTCCGGCGGAACTGCCCGAGCCAGCGTGCCCGGGCCAGCGTGTCCGGGCCGACGTGTCCGGGCCGACGTGTCCGGGCCGACGCGTTCAGCGAAAACCAAACGGCGGGGTTACCCAGCGCGGACTATCCGGCCCGAGTCATCCGGCGTACGTTATCCGATCCGATCCAGCCATCACGAGCTATCCGGCCTGCCCGCCCGGCTCGCCCGAACCATCCTCCCCTCCCGATTCGCCAAACGGAAAGGGGCCGGGCCACGGTTCCGGCTGTGCGTCGTACGACCAGGCCGGGGGTTCGGCATTACGGGCACGCCCGTTGCGGCCCGCGCCGCGCCCCTGCTCGGCCAGGCTGCGGCGCAGCAGCTTCACCCATACCTCGCCTGTGCCCGCGTGAAACAGCAGCTTGCGGCCCCGCTCGCCCAACACGTGTTCGCCGGACACCACCAAGCCCCTTGCGCGCAGCAGATCGCGGGCCACCTGCACGTTGCGGCCGCCCACGTCCACCAGCGAACGCACCAGCGATTTTTCTTCGGTGTTCATGCTGAAGGCGCCGCCGAACAGCTTGGTTTCGATCTCGATGACCGGCACGCCCTTGCGCAGGAAGTGGGCAAGCACCGCCTCTACGGCGGTATCCACGTACTTGCAGGGGTTGCAGTCGAAATCGCGGCTGCCTTCCGCCGTGGGCAGCATGGCGTGGAAGATGCCCGCAAGCCCCGAGGGGCGGTGGAAAAACGTGGCGGACACGCACGAGCCGAGCGCCGTGGCGATGATGGCAGGGCGCCGCGCCACGATGCCCTCGCCTATGCGCAGGTGCAGATGGCGCAGCCGCTCTTCCGCCAGCTCGCGCGGCATGACTGCAGGGACAGGACAGGACCTGTGCCCGTGCAGCGTATCTTCCGTGCCGTTGCCCATCATGCCCCCTGTGCCGCCCGCCGGGCCGCACGCATCCCCGATGTTCATCTCCCAAACCAAACGCGAGCGTTCGCGCAGCCAGCCCCCCGACCAGCAGCGCAACCGCCCGCCTGACGGCGCCTTGCGCGCCGTCCTACCAATGACGAAAACGAAGGTTCTCGCGGCCCCGAACCCCTACGGGTTCAGGATGTCCTTCAGTTCCTTTCCGGCCCGGAACACCGGCAGCCGCTTGGGCGGCACCGCCACGGAATCGCCGGTCTTGGGGTTGCGGCCCTTGTAGCCGCGATAGCCCTTGATCTTGAACGAACCGAAGCCGCGTATTTCCACGCGGTCACCATCCAGCAGTGCGTCGCGCACGCAGTCAAAGAAGGTGTTCACCACCACGGTGGCGTCCTCTACAGGCAGTTCGTGCTCTTCGGCAAGCGCTCGTACCAGTTCGCTCTTGTTCACGTGGACCTCCAGTCGGACCCGTCCGTGCGGGGCATGGCGTGTTGGTGCAGGGCCGCCGCGCGCGCCCCGAAACCCCGATGCGGCGACACCATGTGCGAAACATGTTTTACGGCGGCATGTTATACGCGCGTACGGCACTGTGCCGACATGTTCCGCGCACCGCCAATGGGAAGGTGTACGTGCGTCCCCGGCTGTTGCCGCATGGCGTCGCCACGCCCTTCTCCCCAATATTCCATCAATATCGCGTCGCACCCCACGTGACAAGGGGGGTGGACACATTTCATCGGCTCGTACGCAATGCCATGCCGCCTTCAGCGCGTCACGGGCACCCAGTCGCCGCCGCCAGTTCCGCCAGCCGCACCAGTCCCGCCAGTCGCATCGCGGCCGCCCGCGGCGCGCCCCTGCACGAATCGAAACCCTTCCAACTGCCCATCTGCCGAAAGACGCGCCCACAACTGAAAGGGCACTCCCTCACCGCGCAGCATGCGCATGAACGGCACCGTGGAGGCAAAGCGCAGATCGCGATAGGCGATCACGGCGGCGCCGTTCTCCTGCCGGTTTTCCTGCGTCATGAACATGGCAAAGCGGCCATACACTCGGAACAGTTCCTCCGCCTCGGACAGACGGCGGTACAGCACCGGGTCCGCCTTTTCGAACAGTTCGAAGGCCAGCGGCGCATCCGGGTTCAGCAACTGGTAGCGGGCCATGCCGTAGCGGCGGCCATCGTCCACCACCACCTTCCAGTTGAACGGGGCCAGCGCCTCGGGAATCACCGCGACGGACTGCGGAGGCACGGGCTGGGCGGCCAGCTTCGCCACCAGGCCGGACTGCACATGCTGCTGCACCGCCAGCGAGGCGCCCGGCCACAGCAGGGTCCAGGCCAACCCCAGCGCGGCAAAGGTGCGCCGATGCGCCCGGCCCATGGCCGCCACGATGCACGCCAGCATGACCAGCGTCATGACCGGGTCGATGATGAACACGGCGGGCAGGGCCACCCGGTAGTCGGAAAAGGGCAGGAACACCTGCGTGCCGTAGGTGGTGATGCAGTCCAGAAAGATGTGCAGCAGGATCAACCCGTAGGCGGCCAGTGCATAACGGGCATAGCCCCAGGTGTGCACGCCGCCGCTGGCCACGGCATCGCGCGGGGCGCGCCGCAGCAGCGGCAGGAACAGCAGCGCCATCAGCAGGGCCATGACCGCCCCGCCCGCAAAGGAATGGGTGATGCCCCGGTGCAGGGTCAGATAGTCCAGCGGCGTCGCGCCGAAGAACACATCCACATCGGGCAGCACCGCGCAGATGAGGGCAAAGGGCATGAACCAGCGGCTGCGCCGGGTATCGGGCAGGGCCATGGCCACAAGCGCGCCGCTGGCAAGATGGGTTACCGGGTCCATGGGGCGACCTCCGTGGGAAGCATATTGGGGATGCGTGCGTGGCGCGCGAGGGTGGACGGGACGGAGAGGGGAACGGAAGGAACAGGAAGATGCCGGGCAAGGGGCGTTCGGGCGCGAGCGGAATACGCCGTGCCTCCGTCCGCATGGCAGGACGGAGCGTACCGGCGGCAACCGGACTATGGTTGCCCCGGATATATCGTCATCGGGACGGCGGATGGCAAGATGGGCGCGCGGGACAGGATGGGGCAGGACAGGAACGAAAGAAGTGGCATGGAGGCGGGGGCGCAGGCCGACATGCGGCCCCGCCCCCATCACCCTTCACGCGTGGTTACGCAGCTTCAGCTCCACCGGGTGCGGGTTCAGGTAGAACTGCCCGGCCAGATAGGGTTCGCCGTACTTGCGCACGTAGTGGTTCAGCAGGGTTATCGGCACCACCAACGGCACCTGCAACTTGCGGTAACGCTGGATGACCTCCAGCATTTCCATTTTTTCGTCCGGAGTCAGCACCCGCTTGAAGTAGCCCATGCAGTGTTGCAGCACGTTGGCATGCTTGGCCGTGGTGGCGGGCAGGCGCAACCCCTCCATGAGGCCTGTCAGGTAGTCGCGGGCAAGGTCCGCCGGGTCGTGGCTGGCCGCATGGGCCACCAGCCTGCCCAGCGCGCGGTAGTGCTCCACCGAATGCGACATCAGCAACAATTTGTGCCGGGTGTGAAAGTCCACCAGCCCGCCGCGCGTCATCCCGGCCTCTGCCAGGGCGCGCCAGCGACGCATGACGAACAGCCGCTCGATGAAGTTTTCGCGCAGGCGCGGGTCGTTCAGGCGGCCTTCCTCTTCCGTGGGCAGCAGCGGAAAACGGTCCATGAACACACGGGCAAACATGCCCACGCCCTTTTCCTGCGGCGGCCCCAGATTGACGCGGCCCGCGCCTTCCGGAACGTCGCGGGGGTCGTGGTCGGCGTACACCTTCACCCGCTCCATGCCGCTGGAGGGCGAGGCCCGCTTGAAGATGAACCCGTCCAGCCGCTCGTCGACCAACTGTTCCACCCGGCGCAGGGCAAAGGCGCGCATGCGCTCCGTCCAGTCCTCGTAGCCCTTCACCGTGACCAGGCGGGGGTTGGCCGGGTCGCCCACCAGCCGCAGCGCCTCGCGCGGGACGGGCATGCCGCATTCCACCTCGGGGCAGACCGGCACGAAATCCATGTACTGCCCCAGGGTTCCGGTAATGTACGGGTCGTGCTTGTGACCGCCGTCGAAGCGGACCTTGTTGCCCAGAAGGCATGAACTGATGCCCACCCGCAGCCGGTCGTCGGTGTCGGCGGGATGCGATGCTCCAGCCACTCCGGTGGGGGCGGGCCGTGAGGATTCTTCCATTGCGCTTTGCCTCCGCGTGGTTATCCTGAACGGGTTGCCGCCTGCGTCCGCGCCGACTTTCTGGCACCGGGAACGGCGGCATTCCGGAACCGGGGTACCTCGGCCATGCGCCGCGGGACCCCGCAGACGACAAGGATAGCCCATGACACACTCGCGCGGCAATGCCGCACCCCACATCGACGTCATCTTCTTCGACTTCAGCGGCGTGCTGGCCGAAGAAGGCTTCATAGAGGGCCTGCGCGCCATCGGACGCTCCCAGGGCCTGGACCCGGAAGCCACCATGCGCACGGCCACCGACCTGTGCTACGCCACCGGCTACGTCAACGGAAAGACCGACGAAGCCGCATGGTGGAACGCCGTGCGCGTGTCCACCGGCATGACCGGCACCGACGCCGCCCTGCGCGCCGAGATCATGAACCGCTTCACCGTGCGCCCGGAAATGCTGCGCGCCGCCGACGCGGTGCGAGCCGCCGGGCTGCGCACGGCCATCCTGAGCGACCATACCAACTGGCTGGAGGAAATCGACGCGGCGCACGGCGTGTACCGCCACTTCGACCGGGTGTTCAATTCGTTCCGCGAGGGGCTGAACAAGCGCGACCCCGGTTTCTTCACCCACGCCACCACCATCATGGGCGTGGACCCGGCGCGCGCGGCCTTTTTCGACGACAACGCCGGGCACATCGGGCGGGCAACCGCGCTGGGCATCCATGCCCGGCTGTTCACCGGGCGCGACGCCTTCCGCGCCGATCTCGCCGCGCTGGCCCCGCAGGTGGCGCTGCCGGAGGGTTGGCCGGGATAGCGGCCAGCCGGAGCAGTATCGGCCAGAGCGGCGGCGGCCTGACAAGCTGACAAGGCCGCCGCGGAGCGCATCCCCCACCGTCCATGAACGTGTGTGGCGGCCCGGCGCACACCGGCATCGCCCGCGTTCCGTCACCGGGGCATCATCATTCCGCCACGGGCATGGGGCATGGTGCGCAAGGTGTCGCCTTCCTCCGTGAAGGCCGCCTACACCCGGCAGGCAGGCCCATCGTGCGCATTCCCCGTTGCCTCACCCCCCGTTCCGTCGCCCCCGCAGCCCGGCACGCGGCGGGCCTGCCGCCGGCGATGCCCCCCGCCGCAACGGATTCTCCTGTCTTCCCCCCCCCCAGCGGGCCGACCAACCTTGCACGACGCGCGG
>NZ_VSMK01000580.1 GCF_011682075.1 Nitratidesulfovibrio liaohensis | reverse complement strand
GCGCAGCAGTTCCGCCAGCGCGGTGCCCGCCGGGGTCACGGCATGTCCGGTGCGGCGCAGGGCTGCCGGGTTCATGCGCACCACCCGGCAATGGCCGTCCAGGGCGATGATGGCCGAGGGCATGGCGTCCATCATCTGCTGCACGTAGGCGCGGGTGCGGCGCAGCGCGGCCTCGCGCTGGCGCACCGTGCCCGCCATGTCGCGGAATTCGCGGTCCATGTCGGCCAGTTCGGCCAACTGTTCCCCACCGGAAGGCGGCAGGTCGTAGCTGCCGCCCGAAACCAGCCGGATGGACTGGCAGAACCCGGCCAGGGGCCGGGCGATGGTCCACTCCAGTTCGGCCAGCAGCGACACGGCGAACACGGTCAGCAGCACCGCGAGCAGCAGCAGGAAGATGATCATCTCGCCAACCACCTCGGACAGCACGGCCCCCTGTCGCTTCAGGGTGACGATGGTCCAGTCGGGCCCGGCCATCATGGCGGTGCAGGCAAACCAGGTTTCATCGTCGTAGCGCACGCGTTGCACGGTGGGCCCGGCGTTGTGCGTGTCCCCATCGCCGGGCCTGAAGAAGGGCAGGTGGCCGATGTTTTCCTGGCGCTGCACGCGGGTCAGATCGGGGTGGGCGATGAGGTTGCCGTAGGCGTCGGCCAGCAGCACCGCGTTGTCGTCGCCCGGCAGCAGTTGCAGCACGTGTTCCTGCAGTGCGTTCAGACGCAACGCCCCCACCAGTTGCCAGCCACCCTCGATGGGTTCGCTGATGTACACCACCACCTCGCCGGTGTCCGGCAGGGGGGCGGGGCTGCCCAGCCGGTAGCCGCGCCCGGTCATTCCTCTGTCCTGCTGGTCGCGCAGCACGGGAAAGTCCACCATTGTCGGGCCGTCCGGCAGTGAAAACACCACCCGATGCGCGTCGTCCAGCAACATGATGCGCGCGAAATGCTGGCGCAGCGAGCGTCTGCGGCCCAGTTCCTCGGCCACCCGGGCGGGCGAGGGCGAGGCAGGCAAGGCCGAGGCCAGCCGGGCCAGCGACAGGGCGGCGTTGTCCACATGCTCTTCAAGGTAGCGGGCCAGGGTGGCCGTCAGCAGCGCGCTTTGCCGTTCGAAGTCGGCCTTGCGGCCAAGGTAGGTGAAGGTGCCCGCAAAGGCCAGGATGCACAGGCCCAGCAGCGCCAGCCACACCAGCAGCCGGGTGTGCAGCAGGCGGCGCAGCGAACGCGGCGCACGACTGGGGGCGCGGCCGTGTACCGGGCGGTCGGGGGC
>NZ_VSMK01000579.1 GCF_011682075.1 Nitratidesulfovibrio liaohensis | reverse complement strand
CATGGCCGGGCTGCCCGATTCGCGCCGCCGCGAGCGGGTGGCCGCGCACAACTTCCACCGCCTGCTGGCCGGTGCGGAACAGGCCGTGCTGTGCTACCAGACCGGCGTGGACCGCAGCGGCCTGCTGGACGAAAAGAAGATCCGCAGCCGCTTTGTGGAAGAACTGCTGTGGCGCGAAGAACGGGCGCGCGGCGGCCTGCTCTCACCCGGGCAGCCCCCGCTGCATGCCGCCGCGTGCACGGTGCGTCCGTTCCGTTCCGCGCCGCGCCCCATCGAACGCACAACCGCCATCAATGATGCGCTGGAAAGGCTGCTGGACGCGCCCGTGTCGCCGTCCACCCTCGACGCATGGCTGACCTGCCCGATGCGCTTCTTTCACGAACGGCTGGCCGGGCTGGCCCCGCCGGACGAGGTGAACGAAGGCGACGACCCCATTGCCGTGGGCGATCTGCTGCACAAGGTGCTGCTGGACTTTCACCTGCCCCACAAGGGGCGCGAGGTGCGCCGCGACGAACTTTCCGCCGAACACCTTACCCGGCTGTTCCTGCAACGGCTGGGCGCCTCGGGCCTTTCCGCCCAGTTGCCGCCAGACGCCCTGCTGATGCTGGAGGTGGCCGGGCCGGAACGCCTTGGCCGTTACCTGTCCCGCCAGCCGGAACGGTTCACCGTGCTGGAACTGGAGGAACCGGTGGAGGCAACCATCGACGTGCCGGGCAGCGCGGGCCGCCGGGTGCGCCGCCTGCACGGCCGGGTGGACCGGGTGGACCTGCGCGGATTCGAAGACGGTGAAGGCGCGGTGATCCTGGACTACAAGACCGGCAAGGTGGAATGGAAGCCGTCCGCGTGGTCCGACGACGCGCTGTGGGAACGCATCGAGGTGTGGACCCCGGACCGCGACCCCGGCCTGCTGGCCGACGTGGCCGGTGCCCTGCACGGCGTGCAGTTGCCCGCCTACGTCCACATGTACGGCCAGCATTCCGGGCGCGACGTGCACGACGCCGCCTGGGTCATCCTGCGCGACGCCGGGCAGGAACTGCCCCTGTTCGGCGAAGGCACCGACGATGAAACCCGCGATGCGGCCATCACCACCCGCATTCCCGCCCTGCTCTCCTTCCTGTTGCGGCACATGGCCGAAGCGCCGTTGCTGCTGCCGCGCGACGGTAAACATTGCGACTGGTGCTCTTGCACGAAACTGTGTAAAATACGTGCTTGAGGGAACGGGCCGCATCGGCCCTTCCGCGCCGCCAGCGCGGCGTCCGCCCGGCCACGGCCCGGCGGCGCAT
>NZ_VSMK01000578.1 GCF_011682075.1 Nitratidesulfovibrio liaohensis | reverse complement strand
CGGCGGAGCACGGGCTGGCCCGGGTGGCCTTTCCGGCCATCAGCTGCGGCAGCTACGGCTATCCGCCGGAACTGGCCGCCCCGATCGCCCTGGCCGAGGCCGTACGCGGTCTGCGCGCCGGGCTGGTGCGCGAGGTGCGCTTCGTCCTGCACGGGCAGGCCATGCTGGCAGTGTGGCGCGTTGCGTTTCAGGCCCTTGCCGGGCAGCTTGCCCGCGTCCATGACCCGGACGACGGCCAGACAAACGCTTGATCTGCACCCGACTGGCGCTCAACCTGGCCTGCCCACGCGCCCCCAACCATAGCCAAGCCGGCGCGGCAGCGCCGAAGGAACAATCATATGGAACTGAAGGGTACCACCATCCTTGCCGTGCGCGACGCGGACGGCGTGGCCATGGCCGGTGACGGCCAGGTGACCATGGGCCAGAGCGTGGTCATGAAGCACACCGCCCGCAAGGTGCGCCGCCTGTACCGCGATCGGGTGCTGGCGGGCTTTGCCGGCGCCACGGCAGACGCGTTCACCCTGTTCGAGCGCTTCGAGGCCAAGCTGGAGGAATTCGGCGGCAACCTTACGCGAGCCGCCGTGGAACTGGCCAAGGACTGGCGCAAGGACAAGTACCTGCGCAGGCTGGAGGCCATGCTGCTGGTGGCCGACGCGGAAACCATCCTCATCCTGACCGGCACCGGCGACGTCATCGAGCCGGACGACGGCATTGCCGCCATCGGCAGCGGCGGCCCCTATGCCCTGTCCGCCGCCCGCGCCCTGTCCCGGCACACCGCGCTGGACGCGGAAACCGTGGTCCGCGAGGCCATGGCCATTGCCGGGGAACTGTGCGTGTTCACCAACGGGCACCTCACCGTGGAAACGCTGCGCCGCGACGCGGGCGCCACCGCGTGAGCACCCACGACACGCCCGCGCCCGGCGCCGTCATCCTGCGCGCCGGGTGCAAGATCAACCTGTACCTGCGCATCACCGGCGTGCGGCCCGACGGCTACCACGAACTGGACACCCTGTTCCTGCCGCTGCCGGAACCATGCGACCTGCTGCACGTAACGCCCCGGTCGGAAGCAGGCATTGCCTTTACCTGCACCGAGCCGGACGTGGACCCGGCCCGCAACACCGTGGTTACCGCGTACGAACGGTTCGCGGCGGCCACCGGGTTTCGCCCCGGCCTTGCGGTGCATCTGGAAAAACACATCCCGCACGGAGCGGGGCTGGGCGGCGGCAGTGCCGACGCCGCCGTGCTGCTGCGCCACCTTGCCGCGCTGTGCGCGCAACTGGCCC
>NZ_VSMK01000577.1 GCF_011682075.1 Nitratidesulfovibrio liaohensis | reverse complement strand
CCCGCACAGGCGGCGTTGCCCGCGTCGGTCACCGGGGCCAGTTGGCAGGCGGCGTCGGCGCGACCCTCGCCTTGCTGGCGGTAGCGGGCAATGCCGATGCTCAGGGTGCAGCCGTGGTTCTGGCACTGGGAGAAGCGGTGGCGGATGCGCTCGGCCACGGCGCGCACGGAATTCTCGTCCGGGCAGGCGAACAGGATGCCGAACTCGTCGCCCCCGATGCGGCAGGGCGTGTCGGTGCCCGCGCGCACCGCCTCGGCGATGACATCGCCCAGCAGTCGCAGCAGTTCGTCGCCCGCCGCGTGCCCGTGGGTGTCGTTGACGGCCTTGAAGCGGTCGCAGTCCACCAGCATCAGATGGAAGGGAGGGCGCAGCCGGGCATCGGCGGCCAGTTCGGCCAGGCGCCGTTCGAAGTGGCGGCGGTTGAACAGGCCGGTCAGCGCATCGCGCACGGCCAGTTCCTCCATGTGCCGGGCGCGGCTGTCCGTGGCTTCCAGGCGGGCCATCAGGTGCCGTTCGCGGCTGGCCACCAGGTGGGCCATCCATTCCAGGTTGCGCTTCAGGCGCAGCAGATCGTGTTCGTCCTCGTGCTCGTTGGGCAGCGCCAGCGGGCGCGGCTGGCGGCCTTCGCGCAGGGCCAGGCAGAAGACGTTGATCTCGCGGATGTCGCGCAGCAGCACGAAGCGGCAGATCAGCCCGGCCACGGGGATGCACAGCACCAGCGCCCCGGCCAGGTACAGGGCCACGGCCAGGACCACATCATCATAGATGCTCATGGGCAGTGCGCGGGGCAGGCCCGGCAGCACGGCGCGGCCTTGCGATTCCAGATGGTGCAGCAGTACCCCGGCGGGCACAGTCACCGCCAGAAACAGCGCGATGGCCAGCCGGGTGCGAGGGTTCAGCGCATCCACGCCGCGCCAGAAGGCGTCGATGAGTCGGCGCAGCCAGCGGGGGGCGCTCAGGGCCAGGCCCGGCCCGGAGACATTGTCCGTGGCGCGGGCGGCGCCTGTGGCCCCAACGGAATCGACCGGGTTGCGAGCGCCGGTATTGCAGGACGTAGTGTGGTTCATGCGGGCACCGGGATCAGCAGGCCGCGCGGCGTGGCGCGCCCGTCTTCCCACGTGTCTTCCCATGTGGCGCTCCGTGGGACGATGGTGTCATTGCGGCGGGCGGGGTCGGCAGTGCCCGCCGCGCCTGGGGTGGTGGGGGTAGCCGCCGGAGCGGCGGATGGTGCGGAGGGCAGGAGAGCGCCCAGTCCGTCCGGTCCGCCAGATCCGGGCACGGCAGCCTGC
>NZ_VSMK01000576.1 GCF_011682075.1 Nitratidesulfovibrio liaohensis | reverse complement strand
CATGGCACCGCCTGACAAGCGCTGCGTCCTCTCAATCATCGGGCTGGATAGCAGCGGGCAACTACCGGTTCAAGACAGCAGCCGTACCGGGCAGAAGTACGCTGGACCAGACGATGCTCAAGGAGGAGGTCACAAAGCTCACACATGACGAGCAGGCGACTGAGGCACTCCTCTCGCGTTGCCGTAAGATAGGCGCCCAGCATGAACGGCTGACCATCAGCCCCATCAACACCAAAGGAGCATGACCATGGGATACGTAAGCGATGTGGCGCTGTGCCTCTCAGGCGCAGCGGCCACCAGACTGAATGAAGCTCTCGTAGCAGCCAGACAGACCATGCCAACCACAAGCTATGAGGATATTGAACGCTTTCTGAAGTCGGCTCTGCAAGGCACGGACACGGATAGCGGCTGTGTCCTCTACTTCTGGGAAACCATCAAGTGGTACGATGAGTTCACCGAGGTGGGTTTTCTCAACAGGTTCGTCACCTCTTTAGACGGAGAGGAGTACCTGTTTCTCCGCATCGGAGAAGATCACGACGACAACGTCAGCACGGGCTGGATGTATGACAACCCGTTCGACGTGCGCATCGTGCGGGAAATCCAGTTTGCTTAGGAGGATCGTTGCATACGGTGGTGCAAGACGCGAAGGATGTGAACCTCATCACGCACCACCCGGTAGGCGACGATATACGGAAGAGCAACCATCACAAGTTCCCGCGTACCGGGCACCCGCCCAGCTCGACCTCGTTCAGATGAATGGGAAAGAGTGTTGCACGCCTGCAAGATACGGCTAGCAACCTCATGAGCAGTCGCCGCATCGTCCTTGGCAATGTGCTCCATAATGGCATCCATATCCCTAAGTGCCAGACGGAGCCAGCGCACTCTCCTATTCGACATTTACGCCCCACTTCGCAAAAGAACTGGCGACTTCCTCATCGGAAGCAAAGTCTCCGGCATCAGCCTGGCGCAACCCTTCAGCAATTGCCGCTACCTGCCAGCTCTCCTCTTCCACATACCGCCTGACAGCATCGGCAATAAGCCAAGACCGAGTACGGTCGGTGGCCTTAGCCAACGCCTCCAGTTGAAGCTGAGTTTCAGGATCCAGCCGTGTTGTTACAGCGCTCATAAGCACCTCCGCATGTGTACTCTGTATACATTGCAAACATAGAGGTCAAGTTTCCAACCTATCGCACAAGGAGCCACCATGTCCGAAGTACACACGACCATCATTGACCTCGACGCCGGAGCCGTTTTCAGCGGCACCCCATCAGGGCGTATCATCAAGGGCTTC
>NZ_VSMK01000575.1 GCF_011682075.1 Nitratidesulfovibrio liaohensis | reverse complement strand
GAGCCGAAGACCACCGCCGGAAAGGGCACGCCGAAGGCGAACAGCGCCGCGAAGGCGCCGCCCGCGAGGGCCAGCGAAAAGCCGTCACGCAGCGACCGGCGCCCCACGCGCAGCAGTGCTTCCAGCACCACGGCCAGCACGGCGGGCTTCAGCCCCCAGAACAGCGCGTCGATGGCGGGAATCTGGCTGTATGCCGCATAGATGAACGACAGTGCCATGACCACGCAGAAGCCGGGCAGCACGAACAGCGTGCCCGCCGCAATGCCCCCGGCGGTGCGGTGCAGCAGCCAGCCCACGTAGGTGGCAAGCTGCTGCGCCTCCGGCCCCGGCAGCAGGGTGCAGTAGTTCAGGGCGTGCAGGAAACGCGCGTCGTCCACCCAGCGTTTTTCGTCCACCACGGTGCGGTGCATCAGGGCGATCTGCCCGGCTGGCCCGCCGAAGCCCAGACAGCCGATGCGCAGCCAGGTGCGCAAGGCCTCGCCGAAGGCGGGGTGGGGCGTGGCGGGGCGCGAGGACACGGACGGAGTATCGGCGGACGGGAGGTCCGCGTCAGGCGAGGACGTTCTTGGGGAAGAAGCTTTTGGGGAAGACGCGTTCGGGGGCGGGCCGTTAGCGGCGGGATGCGGCGTGGTGTCCATGGTTGCCTCCTATGCGGGCCGGGCGGGCGCGCTGCGGCGGAAGTATTCCAGCAGGTCGTCCAGAACGCGGAAGCCGCGCTCCAGCCGTTCGTCGTCGTCATTGGTACGCAGGGTGATGCCCGCGATGAGCGCCCCCACCCCCGGCGATTCGGGCCGGGCGGGGTGGCGCTCGTCCAGGTCGATGTCGTGGATCACCGCGCCCACGGCGGCCAGGGGTGGGTCCGCATCCAGCCCGAAGCGGCGCAGCAGCACCTCGAAGGTGCACAGTTCACCCTCGTGGGTGAATTCCGCCTCGGCCATGTCGAAGCGCACGCAACGCCCGAGGCCTGTCCCGCCTGCCTTGCCTGCTGCGCCTGTTCCGCCAGGCACGCCCGTGTCCCCTTCGGGCGGCGGGCCGAAGCGGAACGTGGCCTCCGCATCGATGAACCTGCGCACCAGCCATGCGCTGGCGATGCGGTCCACATGCACGCCGGGCCGGGTTACCCACACAAGGCCCTTGTAATCGTCCGCGCGGAGGTACGTTTCGGTCTGCACGGCGCGGGCGGCTCCGGGCGCGCCAAGGCGCAGCCAGCGTTCGGCCCCGGCCAGCAACCCTTCCACCATCTCGCGCGCGGGCGCCCCAAAGAAGTCCACGGCGGCAACGGCCTCGAACCGG
>NZ_VSMK01000574.1 GCF_011682075.1 Nitratidesulfovibrio liaohensis | reverse complement strand
CGGCGGATGCGACGGCAGTGGCGGGTGCGGCTGGTGGGGCGGAGCGGGGCATGGCCCCTGCTACTATGGGCCGTGCCGGGGGGCAAGGGGCGGTATCGGGGAGCGCGCGGCACGCGCGGAGCAATCGGCGCGGGTGGTCGGCCCGTGCCGGTGCCCATGCCGTCATTGCCAGTTTCTTCCGTCTGCCGGGCAAAACCCGAATGCAGAAACGGCGCACTCCGCGAGGGGGGCGCCGTTTCCGTCAATGGGATAGGGGGGCAGGGGGCTATCCGCGCCGCCGCTACTGGCAGACGGGCTTGGCACCGGGCTGCTGCGTGGCCAGCCAGTCCACCACGGCGGGCTTTTCGGCCTCGCTGACCTGCGCGCCCTTGCCCATCATGCGGGTGACGGTGGTGTTCCAGGCGGCTTTGTCCTTGGCGCCCAGGTTGGCACAGATGCGCTGGGTGTTGTGGCACTTGGTGCAGGCGGACATTACGGTGCCCGCCGGGTCCTGCGCGGTGGCGGGCACGGCGGACGCGAAGGCGGCAAATGCGGTGAGGGTGGCGGACACGGCCAGGGTGGTCAACATCCGGCAACGACGGGTGGGCGTACGGCGCATGGGCGACTCCTTGGTTGAGGGGGATTGCCGCCAGTATACACGCGGACGCGCCGGACGCAACGGGATGATGCGGCGAGGACATGGCCGGGGCGAGCGAGCGCCAAGGGTGCAGATCGGGGCAGAGCGCGCCAGAGCGGCCCAAAGCGGGGCAGAGCGCGCCAGACCGATGGGACAGGCCAGCGCGGGATAGCTGGGGCGATGTTGTCCCGGTCCCATCCCGGCCAAGCCGATCTGCGGAGGGGGCTGGCGGTGTGCGGCGCGGTGCTGCCTCTGGTGGGACGTGCCGTGCGGCGTGTGGGCCAGGCGTCAGCGGTTGGTCAGGTCGAAGCGCAGGGGCAGGTGCACCCAGGTGGGCACCGCCTTGCCGTCGCGCCTGCCTGGGGTGAAGGACCAGCGGGTCACGGCGTCCAGGGCGCACTGATCGAAAATACCGTCGGGCGTGGCTTCCAGCACGGAAACATGGCGGGCGTGGCCGTTCTCGTCCACCAGCAGGCGCAGCACAACCCGGCCTTGTGTGCCAGTGCGTCGGGCCGGGTCGGGGTATTCCGGGGCCACCCTGCGGCGTACGGCGGGGCGCACGTCCACATCGTGCACGGCATAGCCGAACGGACCCGCGCCGCCGGGGGCGCCGGTACCTTGGGCGCCGACTCCGGGGACCCCGGCTGGGCCGCCCCATTGTGTCCCCGGTTGCGCGGCT
>NZ_VSMK01000573.1 GCF_011682075.1 Nitratidesulfovibrio liaohensis | reverse complement strand
GACGCCGTCCTGCTCGCGGCGGGGACGCGCACCACCGTGTGGCGCAGGCTGGTGCCCGTGTGGGCGGTGCTGGGCGTGCTGACCTTCGGCCTGGTGCACGCGCAGGATGCGCTGCCCCTGCCGCCGCAGTACAACCCGGCCACCCGCCTGAAGGGATGGGCCGACCTTGGCGAGCATCTGGGCGAGGTGCGCCGGCAACTGCCCGACCCGGACCGGGTGTTCTTCTTTTCCGACGCCTACGACATGACCGCCTCGCTGGCGTTCTACGCCCCCGGCCAGCCGGTGACCTACTGCGCCGACTTCGGCCGCCGCATGAGCCAGTACGACATCTGGCCGTCGCCCGCCGACAAGGTGGGCTGGGACGCGGTGCTGGTGCGCCGCGACGGGCCGGACATGCCCCGCCAGCTCGAGGACATGTTCGAATCCGTGCAGGTCACCCACTACCAGTCCACCCACCGGGGCAAACCGGGCCGCCCGTTCTGGGTGGTGGTGCTGCGCGGCTTCAACGGCCATTGGCCCAACTCCGGCTCCGGAGCCTACTGACATGGCACGCGCACCCCGCCCCACCAAGCGCACTCCCAACACACCGGGAACGCCCGACGCGACTGGCTCGCCCAATGTGACTGACGCGAATGGCACCCCCTGTGCACGCCCCCACGCCCGGCCCCATGCCAAAAGGAATGGCCCCGCGCCCGATCCTTCGGCCTGCGCCCGTTGCGCAGCGCAAGGGCCCACCTGCTGCTCCACCACCCCCGGCGAGGAGGAGTTCTGCTTCCCCCTGTCCCGCTCGGAATGGGAGCGCATCGTGGAATGGTGCGACCACGTGGGCGGATTCGCCACCGAACGCAACACCCGCCCCTTCGTGGACGGCATGAAGCGCCTGTTCCCCGGCGAGGAAGCCGCCGTGGAGGCCCTGTTTCCCCTGCACGGCGAGCATCTGCGCCTGGCGGTGGACCGGCGGGGCGACTGCGCCTTTCTGGGCGCGGAAGGCTGCCGCCTCCCGCGCGAGGTGCGGCCCTGGTACTGTCGCCTGTTCCCGCTGTGGATGCGCGGCGAGCGCATCACCCTGTTCACCCCGGACCACTGCGTGGCCGTGCGCGAAGGGCGCACCCTGGCCAGCGTGCTGGCCGCCGTGCACCTGACGGAAAAGGACGTCCGCCTGCTGTTCGGCCGCCTGCGCCTGGCCTGGGGCCTGGCCCCGCTGGACCCCTTCGGGGCCGGGCTGCCCTACGCGGCCCCGTACTCGCCCGGCAATGATGATGCCGCCGCTCCGGCTTCCGCCGGTACGGCCCCCCTGCCAACCCC
>NZ_VSMK01000572.1 GCF_011682075.1 Nitratidesulfovibrio liaohensis | reverse complement strand
GGCAGGGGCGCGCCCGCCGGTGCGGCGGTGTCGCTGCTGCCCGGTGCGCCCTCGGGGTCGTGTGCCTCGAATCGGGCGGCAGCGGCATCCAGAAAGGCCTTGCAGGTCGCAAGGCTTGCGTAGCCGTCGAACCCTTCGCCCCGCGCAAGCGCGAATACCCGGTCCGCCATTGCCGCAAGCTCGGCGGGGATGCGGGCGCGGGCGTGATCCAGCCTGTCCTGCGGGTCGGCATGCGCAGCACCGTAGCGACTCCGCAGCACGCGGGATATGCGTTCGCGCGCAGCCTCGGCAGCCCTTGCGGGCAACGCCTCGAGCGCGGCGGCAACCTCCGCGCAGGCAGAAAGGTAGTCGTCCGTGCCATCGAAGGCGAAGTCGCCTTCATGCACCATCCTGTTGCGTATCGTCGCTATCCAGCGGATGCGCCGGACGGTTGCCTCGTCCAGTTCGCCCTGCACGCTGGTGAGTTTTTCGTGCAAGCCCTTTCCCTGTGCGCCGAACATCCGCTCCAGCAGCGATTCCAGTTCCGCAGATTTGCGCACGCACATTCCGATTCTTTCGTCGGATGTCATGGTTCCCCCGCTGCGGCTGGCTTCGAAGGGCTGCCCCGCCCGCAGCGCGCGACGACAGCGTGAATGCGAACCATTCCGTTCTGACTCGTGATGCCCGGCAGCACCATGCGAAGGACGCATGCCGCATCGCGGCAGCCGCCCGGCGCCAGTAACGCCCCGCCATCCGTATGGCGGTCACTCTGCCTTGGGCGGGGCCGTGGCGTCTTCGGCAGGGCACGGCGCATCCGCATCCTGCATGGCCGCATCGACAGGTGTGGCATCAGCGTCCTGTTGCTGCCAACCCGTCCGCAAGGCCTTGGCCGCATCTTCCTCGGAAACGGGCTGCGCCGACCCGAAGGCCGTTGCCACAAGTTCAGCGGCTTCACGGGCCACGCATTTCCTGCAACCGGACCCTTCGCCGGAATACGGGGCGGCTTCGCCCAGCGCCAGACGCGGCCCCGCATCGCCCTCGTGCAGCACCACGCGCAAGGCAACGCGCGCATCGGGCCGGGCCAGATTGACGGCGGCCTTGCCCCCCTGCACGGCAGACCAACCCACAAGGTAGATGGCATTGACCAGCGCGCAGCCCGCATCAACGGGAATGGTGGGCGGTTCGGCCTTGTCGTACTGCACCTTGGCCACAAAGGTGTGGTCCAGCAGCAGGGTCAGGCGCACGTCGGGGCGTGCCCCTTCGGCCACGGGGGCCAGCCCGTCACGCGCAAGCCGTTCGGCCACGGCCGCGCGCACCGCATCGGCGG
>NZ_VSMK01000581.1 GCF_011682075.1 Nitratidesulfovibrio liaohensis | reverse complement strand
GCTGCGCCCCGGCGGCATGGTGCGCCGCCGGTCGGCGGGGTGGCGCGTCCGGGGTGTCCGGCAGGGGCCGGGAAACCGGGCGCGTCAGAATTCGTAGCGCAGGCGCCGCTCCAGCAGCTGCGCCAGGGCCGAAAGGGACAGCGTGAGGGCAAGGTACATGCCCGCCACGAGAAACCAGACCTCGAACACCAGGAACGTATCGGCGGCCACCGCCTGGGCCTGCATGGCCAGGTCGTGCAAGGCGATGGTGCTGACCAGGGACGAATCCTTGACCAGGGATACCAGTTGCCCGGTCAGGGGGGGGAGGGCGGTGCGAGCCGCCTGGGGCAGCACCACCTCCATATAGGTTCCGGGCACGTCCATGCCAAGGCTGCGCGAAGCTTCCCACTGCCCCGTGGGCACGGAAAGGATGCCCGCACGCAGGATTTCGGCGATGTACGCCCCCTCGAACAGCGATAGGGCCAGCACCCCGGCCGTAAAGCGGCCCAGCCCAAGCACCGGTGCCAGCACGAAATAGACCACGAACAACTGGATGAGCAGCGGGGTGTTGCGCACCGTTTCCACATAGACCATGGCCAGGGCACGCCCCACGCGCGAACCGGATTGGCGCAGCAAGGCGGCCAGCAGTCCGGCCAGCAGCGCCAGCCCCAGGCTGGCCGCCACCACCTGCAAGGTCACGCCAAGGCCGTCCAGCAGTGGTCCGGAGTGGAATCCGCCATCCGCCGCCGTGGTGAACAGGTGCCGCCACAACCGGTGCCACTGCCAGTCATAGCCCGATGCCGCCGTGCCGCGCAGGGTGATCCATACCAGCGCTCCCATCAGGCAGCAGTACCGGGCCACATCGCCAAGCACGGCCAGCAGGGCGGGGCGTACCGGCCGAGGCGGCGGGGAATGCGGGGCCTTAGAGGCTGGGGGCGCGGAGCCTGGCGCGTTGCTGGCGGAGGGGTGCCACGTTGCGTGTGGTGGGGGCGTGCGGTCCCTGCCATGTCGGGAATTTTCCATTCTGTGGCGCAGCATACGCCGCAACACGGCCCCTGCCAAGGTGCCCGGCGCGGACGGGATGTGGTGGCGAGAAAAAAACGTGCCTGCGCAGACCCTGCCTTCCGGCCCCCAGGGCATGAAAAAAGGGCGGGACAGGTTGCCCTGTCCCGCCCGGCATGGCGGTTGCTTCACGGCCTTGCGGCCGTCACCCTACTTGTTCAGCTTCACTTCCTGCGGGAACACCGGCAGGTAGCGGTACGACAGGCTGAGGACCAGGGCCGCGTAGGCCATGATCATGGCGCTGGCGCCCCATTCCGCCCAGTTGGGGGCGTAGGTTTCCCAGCTGTCGAAGGGCATCACCGGCGCGGCCAGGGCCTGCACGGTCATGACGTAGCGGTTGATGGTCACCCCGATGCAGTCCAAGATCGCCGCCGTGTAGAACAGCGTGCGGTTGTTGCGCGTGGACGGGATGATCAGGATGATGGCGGGCAGCACGCCGCAGGCGAACAGTTCCGCCCACAGCAGCCACTTGCCGTAGATCCAGCCGTAGAAGACCTGGTCGAAGGTCAGGCCGGAGCGGGGCAGGATGTCATTGGCCCACGCCCAGGTATCCGCCAGCTTGAAGACCATGTACACGGTCAGCATGGTGCCGGCGATCTTGCCCATCAGGCTCTTGATTTCCCAGCTGACCAACTGCTTGCCGGTCATCTTTTCCATGATGGTGCACACGAGCACGGTGAACACCGGCCCGGAACCCACGGCGGAAAGGACGTACAGGAAGAACGTCCAGGGCCAGATGAAGAAGCCGTCACGCGCGATGTACGGGCGGGCGAAGAGCACGCCGTACATGCCGCCCAGCGATCCCTGGTGGAACGTGGACAGGAAGGCGCCGATACCGGCGAAGAGCGGCATCATCAGGTGGAAGTTGTGGGCGATGGCATGCACCAGCTTGTTGCGGTTCAGCTGCTTCTGCTCGAGGATCAGCGGGACGTACTCGATGATCAGCACGAGGAGGTAGCAGGTGATGCAGAAGATAACTTCCGTCAGCATGGAGTGCACGTTGGCGTGCCAGTAGCCGAACCAGGCGCGCAGCGGCTGGCCCACGTCGAGCACCAGGACGAGCATGGCGCCCGAGTAGCACAGGAAGCCCACGATGACCGTGAGGTTGATGATGTTCTTCAGCGGGTCGATGTTCAGGATGTAGCGGAGCAGGCCCGTGAAGAACGCGCCCGCGCCCAGCGCGATGACCGCGAGGTCGAAGGTGATCCACAGCCCGAACCCGAAGTAGTCGTCCAGGCCGGTCACGCCCAGGCCTTCGGCCAGCACCCGGTAGGCGGCGTACAGGCCCCAACCGAACACGGCCATGACAATGGTGATCCAGACCAGGAACTTGGACAGCGAGCAGCGCGTGCAGCCTTCGGGGAACAGCGCGGCGTCGATGGGAAGGTCGTAGTTCTTATCCATGGCCGCCCCCTACCCTTTGACCTTTTCGTTTTCGAGATAGTTGTCGCCAAGGCGGCGCACCCATTCGCGGCGGCTGATGTAGTACACCTGCGGGTCAGTGCCCAGGCGTTCCAGCAGCCGGAAGGCGTACTTGCCCTTCACGAGATCATGCACCTTGTGCGCGGGATTGTTCACGTCGCCGAATACGATGGCCCCGTTGGGGCAGGCCTCGGTGCACGAGGTGATGTAGTCGCCGTCGTTGAGGGCGTTGGGATCACGGCCTTCCACGCGGGCCTTGTCCTTGGCCTGCATGAAGCGGTGGTGGCAGAACGAGCACTTTTCCACCACGCCGCGCGGGCGAACCGACACGTCGGGGGTCAGGGTCTTGTCCATGCCTTCGGGCCAGGTCGGGTCGAACCAGTTGAAGTACCGGGCATGGTAGGGACACGAGGCCATGCAGTACCGGCATCCGATGCACCGGGGGTAGACCTGGCTGACGATGCCGCCTTCCTCGTTCTTGTCGGTGGCGATGACGGGGCACACCGACACGCACGAGGGCTTGCCGCACTGCATGCAGGGACGGGGCAGGTAGGCCACTTCATGTTCGGGGAAGGGCTTGCCGTTGGTCAGTTCGTATACGACCAGCCAGTTCAGCGACTTCAGCTTGTTGCTGGCGTCCGGCTGGGGGGCGATGTTGTTCTCGGCCTGGCAGGCGACCATGCACGCGCCGCAACCCGTACATTTGTCCAGGTCGATGGCCATTCCCCACTTGATCTTGAATTCCTTGAATGAGGACATGACGTACGTTCCTTATGCTTTGGCGATGTTTACGCCGGCGCTGGTCCAGACCGAAAGGCCCGTGCCGGGTTCCGCACCAGCTGCGAGCAGGCGCATGACGTTTTCGCCCTTGCCCTTGCTGAACTCGTCGAAGGCGGTGTGCCCGTGCCCGGCAGGGACGGCCACCGTATCGTTGATGACGCCTTCGAACAGGTTCACCCGCGCCGTGAATTTGCCGGCGGGGTTCGAGAGCTCGATGCGGTCGTGCTTCTGCAGGCCCAGCTTGGCGGCCGTGGCCCCGTTCATCATCACGTAGAGTTCCTTGCCCTGGATTTCCCAGCGCCGGACGGTCTTGGTGTTGAAGGGCGGGGTGGCGGTCTTGCTGGTGCCCACGTTCAGCTTGGCGACCGGAGCGAGGGCGACGGGGAAGGCCGGGGCCTTCACGTCAATGGCCTTGGAAAGTACGTCGGCGCGCAGTGCGATGCCGTTGACCGGCAGCACCGCGTTGCTCACGTGCGCGTTGGTGGCCGAAGGCTCGGTGAAGCTCGCGCCGCGGGCTTCGGCCTTGGCCTTCAGGGCGTCGGCGAAGGCGGCAACGCCAAGGTCGGCGCCCAGCTTTTTCGCCACGCCGATGACCACGTCGCCAGCCGGGCGGGCGTCCACCAGGGGCGCCAGCGCGGGCACGGCAAGGGCGTAGACCACCTGGCCGCAGCCGTAGGGGGTGTCCACGTCGTCGAAGCGTTCGAGGCCCATGGGCACCGGCAGCACGAGGTCGCAGGCCATGGCGGTTTCATCGAGGAAGCTGGTGAAGGCCACCTTGAAGGGCACCTTGGCCAGCGTTGCCTTCATGGCATCGGCCTGGGGCAGCGCGTAGACGGGGTTGGCTTCGTAGAAGACCACCGCCTGAGGGGCGGCGGACTTGCCGGAAGCCACCTTGCCGAGCCACGCCACCAGGTCGTTCTGCAGCAGGGCCTTGCGGTCCATGGCAGCGGGGACGACCTTGCGGGCGTAAGGCAGGGCGCGGATGCCGCCTTCGCGGTTCATGGAGCCCAGCAGCGCGTTCAGGGCAAGACCGGCCAGCACGGGGGCCGCGCCGCCGCCCTGACCGAACTCGGACCCGGCGATGACCAGCGGCCGTTTGGCCTTGGCCAGTTCCTGGGCCACGGCGGCAAGGCGCTTGGCGTCAACGCCGGTCTGCGCGGCCACCTGTTCGGGGGTGAACTTGGCGGCCAGGGCCTTGAAGTCGGCGAAGTCGGCGGCGGGGCTGGTGGCGCCCGCCTTGATCAGCAGGTTGGCCAGGCCCAGCGCCAGCACCGCTTCGGTGCCGGGGCGGATGGCCAGCCACACGTCGGCGGTGGCGGCGGTGTTGTTCTGCACCGGACCCGCATAGGCGAAACGCACGGCCGGGGCTTCGCCATGGGGACGACCCACCCGGAAGGCGTGGCGGTTGCGGATGACCGGGCCCCAGGTTTCGAGCACGTTGGCACCGATGGCGAGCACGTAGTCGCTCTTCTCGATGTCGTAGCCCACCTGGCCTTCGCCGCCCATCAGTTCCCACGCCTTGGCGGCGGACTGGGCCTCGCCGGGCATCAGGAAGCAGGACTTGGAGCCCATCTCGGCGGCCAGCGCCGTGAACAGCTCGTTGATGGTGCCGGTTTCGTCACCGGAGACGACGGCAAGCTTGTCGCCGCCCTTGGCCTTTTTCAGGCCTTCCACCAGTATGGCTTCCGCCTCTTCCCAAGTGATGCCCACGTACGCGCCATCGGCGGTACGCTTGAGCGGGCGCTTCATGCGGGAGGGGCTGTACAGCAGTTGCACTTCCGCCGCGGCAATGGACGAAAGCCCGCCGCCGAGGGGATGATCGTTGTTGGTCAGCACGCGCACCGGGCGGCCGTCCACCAGCCGCACCTTCACGCCAACGGCGGACGGGCACAGCTTGCTGACGGTGGGCACGTACGAATTGGCGCCGTCGATGTTACGGGGAATCCACGACCAGTTCTGCGTCCAGATGGATACGTCGTCCAAGCTTTTCCAGACGACGGGGGTGGCGAGAATACCCGCGGTGGCGCCGCCGATGAACTTCAGGAAACCTCTTCTGTCCAGAGCCATAGCACCACCCCTTTACTTGTGGCAGACGAAGCAGGCATTGCTGGAATTCGTCACGCCGTAGTGGTTCTCATTGGCGTGACAGCGTTCGCATTGCCACATCTTCATGGTTTGCTTGCTGTAACCGGTCAGCTTGTTCTCGAAGTGGGTCGGTGCGCTGTCGGAGTTGGCCACGTCGGGGTGGCACTGCGCGCACAGTTCCGACTCCTTGAAGTCGTGACACTGGTTGCAGCCGTCAAGGGAATGGGCGGCATGGCTGAAGAAGACGTTGTCGGGCTGGATCTGGTAGACCAGCCATTTAACTTCCTTGCCGGTTTTCACGTATTCGTTGACGAAGCGGGCTTCCTCGGGGTCGGAACCCATGACGTCGGAATGACAGTCGGCACAGCTGGCGGTGGAGGGCAGACCCGCGAAGGTCCCGTCCTCACGCAGCACATGACACTGTTTGCATTCCATGCCCGCGCTTTCCATGTGCACCTTATGGCTGAAGCGTATCGGTTGTTCCTTCTTGCTGTACAGCATGTCCGGAAATACCCACCAGCCGAAGATGAGCGACACGACCAGGCCGACGAGAAACGGAGTAATGCCGCCGCCGCAGCACTTCCCGCCATCCGTCGCGCAGCCGGAACTGTTTAACTGCCTGTCCTCCATACCCTTCGCCTCATTAGCTGATTTGAGAGATGAATAACGAATGCCCACACTTGCCACGACAACCTTACTAGGCGACAGTTTGAAAGGCTGTCAAGGTGAAATATTTCACGAATCCGCTTCCATTTCGCGCAACTAGGTGAAATCGCACGGCGCCTGAGCGGCTGATCAGCCCTCCTTGCGGCGTCCGTACACGTCGTCGAAGCGAACGATGTCGTCTTCGCCCAAATACGGACCGCTTTGGATTTCAATTAGTTCAAGAGGAATACGCCCCGGATTGGTTAACCGATGAAGGGTCGCTTTCGGGATGTCCACCCATTCATTCTCGGTGAGGGTGCGTTCCTCGTTGCCAACCTGCACAAGCGCGGCACCTTTGGCCACCACCCAGTGCTCGCTGCGGTGATGGTGCATCTGCAGCGACAGGCGTGCGCCGGGGTTCACCTCTATGCGCTTGACCTTGCGGCCCGGCCCTTCGTCGAGCACCGTGTAGTTGCCCCAGGGGCGGCGCACCGTAAGGTGCACGTCCACCAGCGGACTCTTTTCGGTCTTCAGCTTTTCCACCACGTCCTTCACCCGCTGTACCTGATCCTTGGCGCAGATGAGGGTGGCGTCGCGGGTCTGCACGGCGATGACGTTGGAAAGCCCGATGGCCACCAGCTTGCCCCCGCGCGAGAGCAGCAGGCAGTCGTCGCAGTCCATGGCCATGGTGTCGCCCTGGACCACGCAGCCGCGTTCGTCCTTGGCGCCCAGGCGGTACAGCGCTTCCCAGCTGCCCAGATCGTCCCAGCCGAAGTCGGCCTCCACTACGGCGATGCGGTCCACATGCTCCATGATGCCGTAGTCTATGGATATGGACGGCAGGGTGGAATAGCCGTGGGTCAGCGGAATGCCGGGGGCCAGGGTGGTGTCCGCGCGGGTGGTCCACCAGGCGGCCAGCGCGGGCTGAAAGCGTTCCACGGCGGACAGCAGCACGCCGCCGTTGAACACGAACATGCCGCTGTTCCAGAAATGCATGCCCTGGCGCAGAAAGCCGCGCGCGGTTTCCAGGTCCGGCTTTTCGACAAAGCCGTCCACGGCGAAGGCGGCGCCTTTGGCGGCATCGGCGTTCGGCAAGAGTTTACCCCGGCGAATGTAGCCGTAGCCCGTTTCCGGCGTGGTGGGCGGAACCCCGAAGGTGACGGTCCATCCTTCGGCGGCAAGGCCCGCACCCCGCGTGACGGCGGCCCCCCAGCGGGCTTCGTCGTGCAACTGATGGTCAGAAGGGAACACCGCCAGCAGGGGAGGCTGGGCGGTGCCGTCCGCTTCCGCATAGCCCATGGCGGCATCCAGCCCCAGCAGGATGGCGGGCAGGGTGTTGCGCCCCACGGGCTCGGCCAGCACCTGGGTGTCCAGACGTTCGTTCAGGGCGCGGGCCTGGGCGCGCACCTCGAACACGTGCTCCTCGTTGGTCACGATGTGCACCCGCTCTGGCGGGAACAGCGAGAGCACGCGGCGCACCGTCTGCTGCAACAGGGAAAGGTCGCCGTTCAGGGCCAGCAACTGCTTGGGAAACAGCGCGCGCGAAAGGGGCCACAGCCGGGTGCCGGAGCCGCCCGCCAGGATGACGGCATGGCAGCGGTCGAGCGCGGCGGCGGATGCGTTGGCGGGGGATATGGTCATGCGTCGGCCTTTGCCTGGGAGGCGGGTTCGAAGGTGAACGGCGACTGGAAATCGCGCAGCCGGGGCAGGCGGCGGTCCTTGTCCGAAAGGATGGGGGCGATGTCCGGCCAGGTGATGCCCAGGTCCGGATCGTCCCAGGCGATGCCTGCGTCCCGCTCCGGCGAGTAGTAGGCGTCGACCTTGTACTGGAACTCGGTGCCCTGCTCCAGCGTCATGTACCCGTGGGCAAAACCGCGCGGCACGAACAGCCGCGTGAAGTTGCGTTCGCTCAGTTCGCAGCCGTACCACTTGCCATAGGTGGGCGACCCAGCGCGCAGGTCCACGGCCACATCGTACACGGCGCCGCGGGTAACCCATACCAGCTTGGCCTGGGTGGCGGGGGGCAGTTGGAAGTGCAGGCCGCGCAACACGCCGGGCTGTTCCGACCGGGCGTGGTTGTCCTGCACGAATCCGGCGGCAACGCCCAGACGATCGAACATCTCGCGGCGGTAGGTTTCGAGAAAGAAGCCGCGTTCGTCGCGGAATACGCGCGGTTCCAGACGGAGCAGACCGGGAATGCCGGTTTCGATGATCTGCAAGGGGCCTCCGGTGCCTGTGAATGTGGAATCCCCAAAGCGCTTACCCGATTGAGTGGGTTTTTTGAAGCCCTGGCGCGCGCCAATTCCGCGTCGGGCGCGGATTGCCAAAACCGTTGCCCATGTCCGTGGATTTGGGATACAGAAACGCAATTGTGGTGAGCTTCGCAGTTCGTGTTTTCTATCTATGGACATGCCATGAGCGAGCAAGAGACGGCGTGGAAAGCGCCCGCACAGGGGACGGGAATGGTGTTCGAAGATGCCGGAACGGCACGCGAGGCCGCATTGGAGGCGGAAATCGCGCGGTTGCGGGACGAGCGCGACACCGCGCGTGCGGCAGAGCGTACCCTGCGCGACATCCTGACCTCGATTCCCGACCTGCTGACCGTGCACGACCGGGCGGAACAGGTGGTGTTCAGCAACTGGCAGGGCGACAACGTGCGCTGGGAAACGCAGGGCGGCGACCAGCACGGCAGAAGCTGCTTCGGCTGCTATTTCCGTGGCGAGAAGTCCTGCGATGCCTGCCAGATAGCTGAGGTGTTCGACACCGGGCGCCAGAAGATCATCGAGTTGTACAACCCGGATTCGCGCACGTTTCGGTCCATCACCGTGTTTCCGGTGCGCAACGCGGCCGGGCAGGTGGCCATGGTGGCGGAATACGTGCGCGACGTGACCGAAACCCGTCGCATGGAGCGCGAACTGCGTGTGGCCAAGGAGGCCGCCGAGGCGGCGGACAAGGCCAAGAGCGAGTTCCTGGCCTCCATGAGCCACGAGATACGCACCCCCATGAACGGTGTGCTGGGCATGCTGGACCTGGCGCTGGACACTCCGCTGGACGAGGAACAGCGCGAATACCTGGAGGCGGCGCAGAATTCCGCCGAATCGCTGCTGGCGCTGATCAACGACATCCTCGACTTTTCCAAGATCGAGGCTGGCATGGTGGAACTGGACAGCCAGGTTTTCCGCCTGCGCAAGCGCCTGTCCACCCTGCACACCATGTTCGTGCACCGGGCCGAGGAAAAGGGGCTGGGCTTTGCCTTTCTGGTTCCGGAAGACGTGCCCGACGGTTTGGTGGGCGACCCCATGCGCCTGCGCCAGGTTTTGGTGAACCTGCTGGACAACGCCCTGAAGTTTACCGAGCAGGGGCGCGTTTCGCTTGCCGTGCGTGCCGTGGAAGCCACGCCGGAATCGACGCTGCTGGAATTTTCCGTGACCGATTCGGGGCCCGGCATTCTGGACAAGCACCGCGAACATATCTTCGAGCGGTTCGTGCAGGCGGATGGATCGCTGTCGCGCCGCCACAAGGGCACGGGACTTGGGCTGGCGATCTGCAAGCGCCTGGCGCTGCTCATGGGCGGGGACATCCGCGTGGACAGCACGCCGGGGCAGGGCAGTACCTTCCATTTCACGGCCCGCTTCGATGCTGCGCGCCTGGAAGGCGAAGAAGCTGCCCGTGCACCGGTGCAGACGCCGGAACCGGAATGCCGGGCACGTATTCTGGTGGCGGAAGATCACCCCATGAACCTGATGTTCATCGAAAAATTTTTGCAAAAGCAGGGCTACGAGGTGCAGTCCGTGACGGACGGCAGCGAAGTGGTGCCCGCGTTGCGCAAACAGGAATTCGACCTGGTGCTGATGGACATCGCCATGCCGGTCATGGACGGCATGGAGGCCACGCGCATGGTGCGCAAGGCTCAGGGTATGGCCACCAGCAGCGGCGTGCCCATCATCGCCATGACCGCCCACGCCATGAAGGGTGACCGCGAGCAGTTTCTGGCCGCGGGCATGGACGACTACATCGGCAAGCCCATCAATTCCGACAACCTGCGCAGCCTGCTGCTGAAGCATATCCAGAAGTGCCGCCGGGGTGGGGCTGCGGGCGTGGGCAACGGGGCGGGGTAGCGGGGAGTGCGGGGAGCCTCCTGTGACCGCGATGATAGTGCCGGATGCCAAGGCGCGGGCAGGAATGAAGGATCGCTGTGCGGATGCCGAGTCAGCGTGGACAGTCATGCATTCGGAGGTGTGCGCCCCGCCATCTTGACCGCCACCGACGGTCAGGGCATAACCGCCCGGCAAGGCAGGGCAGCGGCATATCGGTTCTGGTGCGGCCCGCCCTGCACCACCTGCGGAAGGGTGGCAGAGTCCGGTTTATTGCGGCGGTCTTGAAAACCGTTGTGGGGGGAACCCCACCGGGGGTTCGAATCCCTCCCCTTCCGCCAGAAGAAGCATCATCACATGCCGTGCCTGTGCCACGATCACAGGCACGGCATGCGTGTTTCAGGGGCACTGTGGCCAGGGGAACGTTTCACCCGGGCATTTCCTCTCGACGGCGGGGCTTCGATTTGGCATGGCAGTGCATGCTAGGGAGCGTGCAATGGCCCGCGTTCCGGTTGCCATGCCCGCCATGATATGGTCCCGTGCCATGACCGGTGATGCGGTTGGCGCAACAACATATGCAATGGCCGAATTCCGGCCGCTGTCGCAAGCGATAACTCATGAAACAGCCTTTGCTGAGCATCGTGATAGCCACGTGCAATTCCGCCGCTGTCCTCCAGAGCTGTCTGGAGAGTCTGGCGGAACAACGTTTTCGCGATTTCGAAGTGATCATTCAGGATGGAGCGTCCACGGATGAAACCGTGGCCCTTGCCGCAGGCTTCGCCTCGTCCCTGCCCCGGCTCAAGGTGGAGAGCGCGGCGGACAGGGGCGTGTACGACGCGTGGAACAAGGCGCTCCCCCGGCTGCGCGGGGCCTGGACCTTGTTCCTGGGCAGCGACGACAGGCTGGATGGTCCCGATGTGCTGGAACGTTGCGCCACGGTGCTTGCCGGGCTTTCCGGGCAGGTGCTGTATGGGTGCGGCGATGTGCTCTACGTGTACCCCGACGGCTCCACGGTGGCCTACCCCGGCCGCGCGGAAGGTGCGCTGGGGCGCATGGGCGAACACATTCCGTTCTGTCATTCGTCGTTGTGGCACAGGACGACCCTGTTCGCCGAACACCAATTCGCCCCTGAGTTCCGTATCGCGGCCGACTACGACTTCATCTGTCGCACCTGGCCGCACGACGGTGTGGGAAACACGCTGGGGATCACGGTGACGCGCATGGGCGTGGGCGGACTGTCCTCGCACCCCAGGCATCGCCTGTGTACCTTGTGGGAGATCGCGCGCATTGCCCATCGACACGGATATCCCGTGTTCACGGCACGGCGCATGGTGCCGCTGCTCAAGGCCTTACTGCTCTGGGGAGTGTGCGCGTGCACCGGAAAGCGCGGCCCCGCGCTGCTCGACCGGTTGCGGATGTTGCGCGGGCTGCCCCCGTGCTGGACGACCCAGGCACCTACCACGACGAGGAGCAACGGATGACAAGGGTCAGTGTCGTCATTCCCTGCCACAACGACGGCCCATACCTTGAAGAGGCGCTGGCATCCGTTGCCGCGCAGACACATGCGGACCGGGAGGTCATCGTCGTCGATGACCGTTCCGACGACCCCGCCACGCTCGCCGTGTTCCAGGTGCTGCGGGTGCGGGGGGTACGCATCGTACCCTCCAGGGGACCCGGCCCGGCCGCGGCCCGCAATACCGGCATTGCCATCGCCACGGGCGTCTACATCCTGCCTCTTGACGCCGACGATCTCATCGAACCCGAGTACATGGCCATGGCGGCGTCCGTGCTCGACGCCGAGCCGGACGTGGGCGTCTGCTTTTGCGACGTGCGCATGTTCGGCCTGCGCACGGGGGTGTGGCGCTTCAGCAGTCAGGACGTTGCAAGCATCCTGCTCGGCGATACGATCATCACCTCTGCGTCCATGTTCCGCAAACGCGACTGGGAAGCCATCGGAGGCTTTGACGAATCGCTGCTGCACGGCTTCGAAGATTTTTCGTTCTGGCTTTCCCTGCTCGAGCGCGGGCATCGGGTGCACCACATTCCGGAAGCGTTTCTGCGTTACAGGATAAAGCGCCGTTCCCGCTCGGCCCGGCTGTTCATCGAGGGGCGGGAACAGGACGCAGCCCTGGCCGTCTTCAATGCCCACCGCGACCTGTACGCGCGACATGTGGAGGCCTTTTTCATGGCCTACCGCCGCCTGCACGAGGAGCGGGCACAACGCGAATGCCTGCTGGCCTGGCGCGTGGCGGCCCCGCTGCTCCGACTGGAGTGGAAGGCGCGGCAGATGGTCAAACGCCTTCTGGGACGGGCCTGAAATGATGCGCACCACCGGCATCACGGCCGCGGATGTAGGCATCGTCCTAGTCAATTTTCGCGGGCTGCGCGATACGCTGCCCTGTCTGGGAGCCGTCGCCAACCTGCGGACACCCCCCCGGCGCGTTATCGTGGTGGACAACGGTTCCGATGACGGCTCCGCAGAGACCTTGCGAAGGGAACTGGCCAGGCCCGGTTCCGGTGTGTGTGCGGAACTGCTCGAACTGCCGGGAAACGAGGGTTTTGCGGGAGGCAACAACGCAGCCCTGCGCCTGCTGCTGCGGGACCAGGGCTGTCGGGCCTTCTGGCTGCTCAACAATGATACCGAGCCGGACCCCACAGCCCTTGACGCCTTGTGCGAGACCCTGAACGGCTTGGCCACACCCGGGGCCTGCGGTTCCCTGCTCGTCCATATGGGCGGCGCGGGAAGGGTACAGTGCATCGGGGGCGGCAGGCTGAACCGGCTGCTCGGCACGGCCTGCCACCTGGGAGAAGGAATGGCGGCGGAGGCGGCACAACGGTTGTCCGCAAAAGAGGTCGGGGCGCGGCTGGACTACGTATGCGGTGCCTCGCTGCTTGTGGCGCGCTCGGCCGTGGAGCGGGCGGGCCTGCTCGACGAGGCGTTTTTCCTGTACTACGAGGATGTCGAGTGGGGTATTCGCCTGCGGCGGGCAGGGTTCGACCTCGGCTATGCGCTCGGCAGCGTAGTCCATCACAGGGAAGGCGGCTCCACCGGTGCGGCTTCCTCTCGCGAAGGAAGCGGACCGGTGCGCAGCAGGTTCATCGATTACCTGACGCTCCGCAACAGGGTCTGGCTGATGCGCTCGGCGTACCCATTCGCCCTTCCGCTGGTTCTGGCTTCCTATCTGGGCGTGGCCGTCAATCGTTGTCGGCGCGGTCAGGCCGACAGGCTGGGGCTGATGGCGCGCGCCGCGTGGCATGGCCTGACGGGACGGATGGGCAGGCCCGATTTGTCCAGCCCGTCCAATTCAGAGGACATGCAGGCGTGAACGACAGGCACCGCATTCTCATCATCAAGCTTGCCGCGCTGGGCGATGCCGTCATGGCATCCACCATGTTGCCGGCGTTGCGGGAACGGTGGCCCGATGCGCACATCACGTGGCTGTGCGGCCGGGGCATCGCCCCGCTGGTTAACTGCTTCAAGGGGATCGACGAGGTTGTGACGCTTGACGAACGGCGGCTCCTGGCCGGTTCGCTTCCCGTCAAGGCTGCCACCTTGGCCGTTGCCGTGGCAGGCCTTGCCGGCCGCGCGTACGACCTTTGCCTTGTGGCCCACAAGGACGTAACCGTCCAGACAACCCCACCTTTTCAGGCGAGCGGTCATCAAGTAGACATCAGTGAACTGGCTTAGACCGGGTTGTTCTTTGACATGCCTTGCGGCAGCAGGGCCTTGAGGTCGTCCTGGCTGC
>NZ_VSMK01000570.1 GCF_011682075.1 Nitratidesulfovibrio liaohensis | reverse complement strand
CGCGCCGATGGCGCAGCCGCCGGGCAGGGCCACGCGGGCCTCGCCCAGGCGGGCCAGCAGCGGACCAAGGCACAGCACCGAGGCGCGCATGGTCTTCACCAGGTCGTAGGGGGCTTCCGGCTTCAGGTCGCACGGGGTGACGGTGACGGTGTGGCCGTCGAATTCCGCCGGGCAGCCCAGAATGCCCAGCAGCTTGTTGGTGGTGAAGATGTCGCGCAGACGCGGCACGTTGGTGTAGGTGATGGGTTCTTCGGCCAGGATCGAGGCCATCAGGATGGGCAGTGCGGCGTTCTTGGAACCGCTGACGGCAATGGAGCCGCGCAGGGGTACGCCGCCTTGGATGACGAGCTTGTCCATGTGGTCGTGGGTATCCTTTACGGGTAGTCGCGGCGGAAAAGTTCCGCGCGGGTGATGGCTTTGGCTGCGCCACGCCGGGCTGTCCCGTTGCGGCATGGGTGCATGATCGGAAAACGGGCGCCGGTGGTGAAAGGGGCTGAAAGGGCCGAAAGGGGGCGATTGCCTCTTGACCGGTCCTGGCGCCGGGTGTATATGCGCTCTCTCTTACGGCGGATGTAGCTCAGTTGGCAGAGCACCTGGTTGTGGCCCAGGTGGCCGTGGGTTCAAGTCCCATCATTCGCCCCATCGATTCCGTGCCCCGCGAAAGCGGGGCTTTTCTTTTTCCGGAACCCGGCGCGGCTTGTCCGGGTGAGGCTTGTCCGGGCCAGACTTGTCCGGGCCAGGCTTGTCCGGGTGAGGCTTGTCCGGGCCAGACTTGTCCGGGCCAGGCTTGTCCGGGCCAGACTTGTCCGGGCCAGACTTGTCCGGGTGAGGCTTGTCCGGGCCAGGCTTGTCCGGGTGAGGACGCCCGGCGCGTGCCGGTGCTGATGGGCGGAATTTCCTCTGCGCATGTCGGGCGGACCATACCCTTACCGGCCCCGGAACGGAACCCCACCGATGGCGGCAACCGGCGGCAGGCGGCGCGGCCCGCCGTTTTTCTTCAGGAAATTTGTGAGGGTGCGCCGTGCGGTGTGCGGGCAAGCCGGTCGTGTCAGCCGCCGTGGGTGTCCAGCAGGGTATGGATGCTGCGGCAGGTGGTACGCACCGCCGTGTCAAAGCGTTCCACAAGGTCATTTACTGACGGCACGGATGCATGGAGTGCGCTTTCCGCATTCCCTTCATGCTCACCGTCCGAGGGCAGGTCGCCCGCCAGCAGCAGCCCCAGGCGTTCCAGAGCGCGGGCCGTTTCGTGCACCTCGTGCGCGGATATGCTGCCCGCCGCGCCCGCCATGGCGTGGGCGCGCTCGGACAGGGCGCGCCACG
>NZ_VSMK01000569.1 GCF_011682075.1 Nitratidesulfovibrio liaohensis | reverse complement strand
GGCGGGCATGCAGGGCGGGCTCACCTCGCCCGCGCGGCCCTGGTTCCGCCTGCGTCTGGCCGATGGTGCCGACGCGGAATCGGGCCCGGCCCGCCGCTGGCTGGATGCGGTGGAGCAGCGGCTGTACTGGGCGCTGGCCCGCAGCAACTTCTACCAGGCTTCGCACGCGCTTTACACCGAACTGGCCGCCTTCGGTTCCGCCGACCTGTATCAGGAGGTGGATCCGGAACGGCTGACCCGCTTCGCCGCGCTGACCTGCGGCGAATTCTCCTGGGCCTGCGATGCGGCGGGTCGCGTGGACACCGTTGCGCGGCGCATGCTGATGACCGCCCGTCAACTGGCGGAACGTTACGGCGAGGCGCACCTGTCCACCGGCACGCGGCGCATGCTGCGCAAGGAGCCCAACCGCCACGTGGAGGTGGTGCATCTGGTTCGGCCCCGCGCCGTGCGCACCCCCGGCCATGGCGGCAACCTGCACATGCCTTTCGAGTCGCTGGTGTTCGAGGCGGATGGCGCCGCCGGAGACCTGTTGCACGAAGGCGGCTTCGAGGAATTCCCGCACTTGGCCGCGCGCTGGGACGTCACCGGCGGCGACGTGTATGGCCGCTCGCCCGGCATGGACGTGCTGCCCGACGTCAAGATGCTGCAGGAAATGGCCCGCAGCCAGCTGCTGGCCATCCACAAGGTGGTCAACCCGCCCATGCGTGTGCCCACCGGCTTCAAGCAGCGGCTCAACCTCATTCCCGGCGCGCAGAACTACGTGGCGCCGGGCCAGCCCGAGGCGGTGGCCCCGCTCTACCAGATCAACCCGGACATCGCGGCGGTGACGCGCAAGATCGACGACGTGCGCAAGGCCGTGCGCGAGGGGTTCTTCAATGATCTCTTCCTGATGTTCACTGCGGACGGGCGCTCCAACGTTACGGCGGCAGAGGTGGCCGAACGCGGGCAGGAAAAGCTGCTCATGCTCGGCCCGGTCATCGAACGGCACCAGACGGAACTGCTCGATCCGCTGCTGACGCGCACCTACGGCATCCTGCGCCGGGCCGGGGCGCTGCCGCCCAACCCGCCGGAACTGGAAGGGCTGGAGATGCGCGTGGAATACGTCTCGGCCCTGGCCCAGGCCCAGCGGATGGGGGCGGCGCAGTCCATCCGCCAGTTCGCGGCGGAGGTCACGGCCCTGTCGGCCACCGCGCCCGGCGTGCTGGACAAGATCGACTTCGAGCAGGCCGTGGACGAACTGGCCTCCATCGGCGGGGTGCCCGCACGGGTGGTGCGCTCCGATGCCGAGGTGCTGCGGCTGCGCGCGGAGCGCCAGGCCGT
>NZ_VSMK01000568.1 GCF_011682075.1 Nitratidesulfovibrio liaohensis | reverse complement strand
GTTCATGGGCGAATCGGGCACGGCACACGGCGCCTCCATCGAGGTGACCTTCTCCACCCGCACCCTGATCCGCTGGGCCGACCTGACCCAGCGGTTCCAGCCGCTCGCCCGGCAGGGCATCCAGCCCATGGCCTACGCCCTCGACCGGACGCTCGGCTTCAAGGCCACGCGCGAAACCCGAACGCTCCTCCACGAAATCGCCCAGCGCATGTTCCCCTCGGGGGAGTAAACGGGGACGCCGCTACCGCGCCGAACACGTCCGATGCGGACACCCCCGGCAAGGATGCCGCGTCTCCCCGAATCCCAGGCAATACCGGCCTGGTGCTCCAGTTCATGGATTCCCTGCTCACCCGTCAGTCTCTTGATCCCGCCTTCTTCGCCTCACTCCCTTCGCCTCCCTGGCTACGCCTCGAAAAGGACACGCCTTCGGGCGGCAAGTTCTGGTCCTGCACCATCCAGGAGCACGGTATCGACCTCCATTGGGGCAAGCGCAACACGCAGGGGCAACGGCTCGCATTGGCCATCACCCGGTGCAACCGGGGCAACCCCATCCGCGAGGCGCGGTCACGCATCTTCGGAAAACTCAAGGAAGGCTATCGGCTCGTCTCGTCATACGGCCCCCTCCCATAACCGCGATTTCCCTCCCGACGATTCCGCATTCTGGAACGACTCTGCCCTATACCGCACCACGAGGAGCACGGACTCATGAAAGCGACATCCGCCATGCGCATCTTCCCCTTCACCCGCAGTATCCATCTCGTCCGGGATATCCACACCAACGGCGTCCGCCAACACTGGAAGGCGGAAGCAGAACTCTACCTCCTCAAGCTCTGCACCTGGACCGGGGATGACGAGGAACCCCATCCCTCGCGGGTCACGGTCCACACCATCGGGTGGGGCCAGTGCCTCGACGAAGACCCGGTACAAGAGATGTGGCTACGGGCCGCAGAGAAGATCGAAAAAGGCCACTACCACTTCCTCAACGGAATCTAGGACGCCCCTCCCCCGAGGGGCGTTCCGCTTTTATGGAGCACGCACATGAACGACACCATCCTGAACTGCCTCATGGCCATCAACCTCGACGTGAACATCTGGACCGCCCGCCGCAAGCTGACCCCGGCGGACTTCGGCGGCGCGGACCTACCGCCGGAGGAACTTGCCTCGCTCGGCAGCAAGCGCATCTGCGACCCCGAGGAACTGAAGATCTTCGGCACGCTGAAGGCGCGCGCGGTGAACCTGCTCGACCGTCACGGCGTCCGCTTTCTTGGCGGTTGGGGCATTCCGGAGAAAAAAGCCCCCGTCCTTGTGGAAGAACTCGACCGCATTC
>NZ_VSMK01000567.1 GCF_011682075.1 Nitratidesulfovibrio liaohensis | reverse complement strand
CGGCGTGGCGGCCTTCTGCGGCGGCGTGCTGGCCATGTTCGGCGCGCGTCTGGCCGACGGCTGCCCCAGCGGGCATGGCCTGAGCGGCTCGTTGCAGCTTGCGGCAAGCGGGTTCGTGGCGCTGGCCTGCTTCTTCGCGGGCGGGCTGGTGACGGCGTACATCCTGTACCGGGGGAGGTAGCCATGGACCTTACGTACGGACTCGTCACGGGCATTCTGTTCGGCATATTCCTGCAACGCTCCGAAGTGCTGCGCCACGACAGGCAGTTGGGCGCGCTGCGCCTGCGCGACATGACCATCGTGAAGTTCATGCTCTCCACCGTGGTGGTGGCCATGGTGGGCGTGTACCTGCTGGTGGATCTGGAAATGGCGAAACTTTCGGTGAAGCCGCTGGTGCTGGGCGGCAACATCGTGGGCGGGCTGGCCTTCGGCCTTGGCTGGGGGCTGCTGGGCTACTGCCCCGGCACCTCGCTGGGCGCGCTGGGCGAAGGCCGCTGGGACGCCCTGTGGGGCATTCTGGGCAGCCTGTGCGGCGCTGCCCTGTATGCAGAGGCCTACCCGGCCATGAAGACCACCCTGCTGACCTGGGGCGACTTCGGCAAGGTCACCCTGCCTCAGTTGCTGGGCGTGAACCACTGGGTGGTCATCGTGCCGATGGTGGCGGGCGCGCTGTTGCTGTTCCGGTGGTTCGAGCGCAAGGGGTTGTAGTTTTGCGAAAGTGACGGTCGATGGGCCGCCGCTTCCGTTTCGGGAGCGGCGGCCCTTGGCGTTTTGCGGGCAGGCAGGCCCATCCGGGGCGGACGCCCAAGGCAGGGGCACCCCATGCCCCCAGTACGGCGGATTACCGGCAAAATGGCCGTGGGGCTTGCCCGCCGGGCCGTCACCCCCTATGCTGGGGGACAATGCGGCGTCGGGTTTCCGACTGCGGTGCCCGTTTTGCCCTATTTCCGGCCTGACGCAGATCCGGCACCGGGGGATGCGTCGCCGGGCTGGCGCGCATCGCATGGTCCTTGGCGCGGAATTTGCTTTTTGCCGGGTCATGGTCCAGCCACGGAATTTGGAACGCAGTGCGTCCTGTGCGAACACGGGTACGGATATGGGCACGAATGAGCACGCGCATGTCGTGCGCGGCACATCGTGCGGGCCGGACGCCGCCGACAATGGAGGATGGTGGGTGAAGCGCAAACGCACGGCATACGGCGGCCTGATGGCCGCGGCTGCACTGGCGGTGGGCGTGCTCGGCCTGGTGGCCGGGTTCGTGCCCGACGCGGGCAGCCCGTTCGTGCGTGCCCCGCTGAGCGACAGGGTGCTGCGCGCCAAACCCGCC
>NZ_VSMK01000566.1 GCF_011682075.1 Nitratidesulfovibrio liaohensis | reverse complement strand
GCGCCGGTCCGCCCCACGGCGGTTTCCTGCGGCGTTTCGCCCGGCGTCGCCGCGTCTTGTGCCGCGCATGGCGCGGGCCGGACGCGCCGCGACGAAACAAGCAACCACCGCCCTTCCCGCTCGCCCCGGAAGAGAGCACCACGATGACGCCCAACGACAGACAAAAACTCCGGGAACGGATCGTCGCCGATCTTGCCCGCATCGCGCAGGACATCGAGGCCCTGAAGGAACTGACCAAGCCTGTTCCCCCCGGCGCGGATGGCATGGACGAAGTCTCGCGCATGGACGCCATCCAGAACAAGAGCGTCAACGAGGCCGCCCTGGCTCAGCTGCGCAACCGTCAGGTGGGCCTGGAATACGCCCTGAAGCGCATCGACGAGGACGACCCCGACTTCGGCTTCTGCGTGGAATGTGGCGACCCCATCCCGCTGGCCCGGCTCATGGCCATGCCCGAGGCCAGCCGCTGCGTGAACTGCGCCGACTGATCCCCGCCCGCGCCCTTCGTTCTCGACCCTGACGGGGCATCGACCCTCGACGGACTACCTACGGGACGACGCCATGCCGCACGCACCCCTTGCCCTTGCCTGGCAGCGCCTGCCGCTGTGGTTGCGCATTCGCCTCGTGCACGGCAGCGTGGGGTCCGTCCATCGGCTGCGTTGCGCGGCCGACGCCATCACCCGCTCGCAATCCCCCGCCACTTCACCCGACCACCACACCGGCTCCGCCCCGCGTGACGCCCTGCTGCGCATCGGCCGCGAACTGCTGCTGGCCGCGTGGGAAGACGACCCCTGCAACGGCCAGTTGGCCGGACAGGTTCTGCTGCTGCATCAGCGCATGCCCTGGCTGCACCCCGCGCTGGCCGCGCTGCTGGCCGCCGTGCACGGGGCCTGGCGGCGGCCCGCCGACCTTGCCCGCTACGAACGGCTGGCCGCCCAGGCAGACTGGGTGCGCCTGCAACGCCATGTGGATGACGAGCGCCAACGCGAGCCGGACAACCTGTTCTGGGTGCAGCAGGCCGTGGCCGTGGGCGAACTTTCCGGCGACCTGGACTGGCTGGAGAGCCACCTGCACCGGGCCGCAGCCCCGCTTGCCCCGTCTGGCCTGTCTGGCCCGTCAGGTGCATCTGGCGCGTCTGGCGCATCTGGCCCGTCTGGCACAGCCGGAACCGGCTCGCCTCTCGCCCCGCTTTTCGACCATCTTCACGGCTGCCTCGCGGCCAACCGCGCTTCCGCCTGCGCGGGGCTTGCTGATGGCGGGGCCACCGCCGCCCGCCACCATGACGCCGCACTGAACCGTTTTCGCGCCGCCGCACTGGCCGTGTCCGGCCTG
>NZ_VSMK01000565.1 GCF_011682075.1 Nitratidesulfovibrio liaohensis | reverse complement strand
ACCGTTCTGGGCAGCGGGCAGGGCGGCGCGCAGGGCGCGCACCGTGGCCGCGAAGTGGGCGGAGCCGCCGTCGGGCAGGTCGTCGCGGGTGACGGAGGTGACCACCACGTGCGAAAGCCCCAGACGCGCGGCGCCTTCGGCCACGCGGCGGGGTTCGTCCGGGTCCGGCGGCGCGGCCTGACCGGGGGTGATGTTGCAGAAGGCGCAGTTGCGCGTGCACACGTTGCCCAGGATGAGGAACGTGGCCGTACCCGAAGAAAAGCACTCGAACATGTTCGGGCACTTGGCGCTCTGACACACGGTGTTCAGGCGTAGGTCGTCCACCAGCGAACGGGTATCCCCGTAGGTGTGGCTACAGGGCAGCTTTACCCGCAGCCACGGCGGAATCCGCAAAGATGGTGCGGAATTGCCGGGCACAGACATCCTTTACCTCCTGCATGGTGGGGGCATCGCCGCCCAGTTCACGGTGCAGCGACGTGGCCTGCGCGTCGGGCAGGCCGCACAGGGTGATCATTTCGAACAATGACAGGTCGCGCCCCACGTTCAGGGCGAACCCGTGGTACGAGGTCCAGCGGCGCACGGCCATGCCGATGGAGCATATCTTGCGGTTTTCGATCCACACGCCGGGGCGGCCTTCCCAGCGGGCTGCCGCCAGCCCGAAGTGTGCCAGCGTGGCAATGACCACTTCTTCGAGGTCGTGGAACATCTGCCGCAGGCCGCCGGGCCGCTTGGCCACCCGGAACACCGGGTAGGCCACCAACTGGCCGGGGAAATGGCAGGTGATGTTGCCCCCGCGCGAGGACTGCAGAAGGTCTATGCCCTGCGCGGCCAGCCATTCGCGGCCCACGTGCAGGTTTTCGCCCCCGCCGTTGCGGCCAAGGGTGATTACCGGGTGGTGTTCCAGCAGGTACAGGGTTTCTTCCGCCCCTGCGGCCACTTCCTCCAGGCGTGCCCGTTGCAGGGCGTCGGCCTCTGCGTAGCGGATGAGGCCCAGATCGATGATGTTCATGCGCGTGGTGTTCCGGTTGCGAAGGGCCGGGGGCGGTGGCGTCCCCGGCCTTGGAGTTTGCGATGGGCCTGCGTGGGCGTTGCGGACGCTGGCGCGGGGCGGTTGCCCCGGGCGTGCCCGTTAGTCGTCGCGCCGGGGCCTGCGCCGCCGTCCGTGATACTGGCCGTTGTCGGGCCGATCATCGCGGCGATCATCGCGACGGTCGTCCTCACGCGGTGCACGGCGATCATCCCGCCGGTCATCTCTGCGCTGTTCCGGGCGCTCTGGGCGGCGGTCCGTGCGCTGTTCGGGCTGCCCGTCGGGGCGGCGGTCGTTGCGGGGG
>NZ_VSMK01000564.1 GCF_011682075.1 Nitratidesulfovibrio liaohensis | reverse complement strand
CGCATGCGCGCCGCGTGGCCCCGGCTGGTGAACATGATCCACGCTCCGGCCCTGGCAGAGCGACCGGCCACGGCGCATTGGCTGGCCCGTTGCGGGTTTGCCGTGGCCGCGCACCCCATGCCGCTGGGGCATGGCGGCGCGCCGTTCCATCCCTTTACCTCCGGCGATTTCCCTGCGGCCAGCGTTGCGCCGGAACAACCGACCAACACGGGAGGATGACATGTGCGGATTGCCTCAGGCCTTGTTGGCAGCGGCCGTCCTGCAGGGCGGCTACACCCTGATGGATTCGAACCGGACCGCCAGCGCCGCCAGGGCGCAGCAGGAATACCAGGCGGCCACCCAGCGCAATGCGGCCATGCAGGCCAATCACCAGATCGAGGAGACGCAGCGCGATGCCGAGCGCACCGAGCGGGCGCTGAAGCGCCAGGCGCGTTCGCAGCAGGCGGGAGTGCGCTCGCTGCTGGCGGCATCGGGCATGGACGCGGGTTCGGGCAGCGCGCTGGACGTTTTGCAGGACCAGTCGCTGGCCGCCGAGACTGACGTGCTGGACATGCGGCGACAATCGGAACGGCGGCAGCGGGCCCTGGAATATCAGGCTGCTGGCGCGGACAGCAGTGCCTCTCTGCTGATGGGCATGGCCAACGACCCGTGGTCGCGGGTGCGCCAGGGGTGGCGCAGCGGCATGATCATCGGCAACACCGTGCAGGGAGCGGGCAACCTTCTGATGTAGGGCCATCCTGATCCGGAGGCAGCTCCCGGAGGCCGTTTTCGGCTTTGGACACAGCCCCGGGGCAGTTCCGGCAAGAATGCAAAGGAGCGGACAATGACCATCGTATCGACGAACACCGTCGAACTGTACACCGGCAACGGCACGCAGACGGAGTGGCCGGTGACCTTCCCGTTCCTGCGGCCCGAAGACGTGCGGGCCGTGGTGAGCGGGACGGGCGGCGACAGGGTGCTGGCCTACGGCACCGACTACGTGGCCGTCGCGCTGCCGGGTGGCGGGGGCAGCGTGACCACTGCACCGGGCGCGCCCGGCATGGCGGGCGCGGGCGAACAGCTTACGCTGTGGCTGGACCAGCCCTTCACGCAGGAAATGGATCTGCGCAACACCGGCGTGCTGGACGCGGAAATGCTGGAGCGCGGCTTTGACCGGCTGACCCTGATGGCCCAGCAACTGCGCGAAGAGGTGGGCCGTTGCGTCAAGGTGCCGCTGACCGACCAGTCCACGCGGCCCGACGCCCTGCTGGAGGGCATCACCGCCAACGTGGGCCGCGCGGAACTGGCGGCTCTGGACGCGCAGGGGCAGGCGGCGTCCGCCACGGCCAGCGCG
>NZ_VSMK01000563.1 GCF_011682075.1 Nitratidesulfovibrio liaohensis | reverse complement strand
GCCTTGGCGGCCACTCCGCCGCCATCATGGAGCGCATCGGCCCGGACGGCGAGCTGTGCTGCCTCGACCGCGACACCGCGGCGCTGGAGCTGGCCCGCCAGCGTCTGGCCCCGTGGGGCGGGCGCGTGCACTTTTTCCACACCCGCTACGCGGACTTCGAGGCGGCGCTGGACCAACTGGGCTGGGACAAGGTGGATGGAGCGCTCATCGACATCGGCGTGTCGTCCATGCAGATCGACATGGCCGACCGCGGCTTCAGCTTTCATGCCGACGGCCCGCTGGACATGCGCATGGACCGGGACGGCGACGAGGCCCCGGCCTCGAAACTGGTGAACCGGGCCACCGCGGACGTGCTGAAGGACATCATCCTGCGCTACGGAGAAGACCCGATGGCCGGGCGCATTGCCCGCGCCATCGTGGATGCCCGCGCCGCAGGCCCCATCGAGACCACGGCCCAGCTCGCCGCCATCGTGGACCGGGCCTATCCGGCCAAGTGGCGCGCCACCTCGCGCAACCACCCGGCCACCCGTACCTTCCAGGCCCTGCGTATGGCCGTCAACGACGAACTGGGCCAGCTGGAACGTTTTCTCGACCGCATCCTGGACCGGCTGAACCCCGGCGGACGGCTGGCGGTGATCACCTTCCATTCGCTGGAAGACCGCATCGTCAAGCACCGCCTGCGTGACGAATCGCAGGGTTGCGTGTGCCCGCGCAGCGTGTCTCGCTGCGAATGCGGCCACAAGGCCCGCGTGGACGTGCTGACCAGAAAGCCGGTCACCGCCAGCGAGGTGGAACTGGCCCGCAACTCCCGTGCCTCCAGCGCCAAGTTGCGCGCGGCCCAGCGGCTGGCGGAAGGACAGGCCCCGCGCCCCCGGCGTCGCAACAAGTATGCCCCGGAAGGCCGCGATGCAGCGGAAGGGGACGCGTCATGAGCCACGGCGTGGGAGGCTGGGTGCTGGCCATGATCCTGTCGGTGCTGACCAGCCTGGTGTTGGGATTGTCGTTGGTGTGGCTGAACATCGAACGCATGGACATGGCCTACAACCTGCGCAAGTTGCAGGGTGAACTGGACGGCAGGGCGGCCCTGACCGCCAAGCTGGAAGTGGAGCGGGACCGGCTGATGTCGCCGTATGAACTGGGAAGGAAGGCGGAGGCCATGGGCATGCGGGGGGCACGCCCCGGCCAGATCCGCCGCATCGAGGAGGCGGGGCGCTAGCGCCCTGATACATCATGCTGCGAGCAGACAGGAAGTCACGCATACTCGGCAGGCCCGCGCCGCGCACCGCGCGCGACGCGCGTCCCTCTTTCGAAGCGCGCGCCCCCCGTGCCGCGCGCG
>NZ_VSMK01000562.1 GCF_011682075.1 Nitratidesulfovibrio liaohensis | reverse complement strand
GCGGCGCAGGCCGCCTCCGCGCAGCCGGACATTGCCGTGGTCAAGGGCGCCCCCGCCGCCGCCACCCATGCCTGCGTGGGCATGCTGGGCGGCATGGGCCGCTTCGTGAAGGCCGGGCAGAAGGTGGTCATCAAGCCCAACATGTCCTTTGCCTCTGCCGCCAGCCTGGGCACCAACACCCACCCGGAAGTGGTGGCCGCGCTGGTGCGCATGTGCCGCGACGCGGGGGCTGCATCCGTGCTGGTGCTGGACAACCCGCTGGCCCCGGCGGAGCAATGCATCCAGCGTTCCGGCATCCGCACCGCGTGCGCAGAATTCGGAGACATCGTGCAGGCCCCCACGGCGGAACGTTTCTACCGCGAACTGGACATCGACGGCGCACAGCAGATGACCGCCAACACCTTCCTGCGCGACGCGCTGGACGCCGACGTGCTCATCGCCGCGCCCACGGCCAAGTCGCACAGTTCCACGGGGGTCTCGCTGGGTCTCAAGGGCATGATGGGCCTGATCCGCCAACGCGGGGTGATGCATTCGCGCTACGACCTCGACACCGCCATCGTGGACCTGAACACGAAGCTGCGGGCCGCGCTCACGGTCATCGACGGCACCTACGTGCTGTCCACCGGGGGCCCCGGCGGCCCCGGCAAGGTTCTGCAGGAGAACACGGTGATCGCTTCCGCCGACCCGGTGGCCGCCGACGCCTGCGCCGTGGAATCGTTCGAATGGTACGGGCGGCGCTTTGCCGCGCGGCAGGTCAGCCACATCCGGCTGGCCCACGAACGGGGCCTGGGCTCCATGGACCTCGCGTCGCGCGCCGTCACGCGGGTCAACCTGTAGGCCGGAGCCGCATGGCATGAACCGTCAACGCGCGCGGCTGGCCAGCCGCTGGCTGTGCCTTGCGGCCTTCGTGCTGCTGGCGTGGGGTGCGGGACAGGCCCTGCCCGACAGCGCAACCCTGCCCCGTGATCTGACCCGCGATCTGCCCCGCGATCTGCCCCGCGATCTGCTGGTCCGGCTGGACCCGTCCGTGGCCCTTGCCGCCAGCATCGCTGGGCGCGCCCTCATCGGCGCGGCGGTGCCGGGTCTGGTGGTGCTGGCCCTGTCCCTGCTGCTGGGCCGGGCGTTTTGCGGCTGGGTGTGCCCGTTCGGGGCCATGGTGGACGCCGGGGATGCCGTCTGGCGCCGTCTGGCAAGGGGCCGGAGGAAACGCAAATCCGCAGGGGGCGAACCCGGCAGGCACGACAGCGCGCCCCGCCCCACCGTGCCGCGTCTGCCCAAGTACGCGTTGCTGGCCGCCATGCTGGCTGCGGCGCTGGCCGGGTTGGATCTGGTGTTCTGGGCCGCGCCG